>NZ_NMPP01000029.1:0-91051 GCF_009192885.1 Xanthomonas sp. LMG 12462
TCAGCGTCAGCTACGCCGCGCAGATCACCGGCCCGGCGCAGGGCTGCGGCCTGGACGCGCTGCTGGCGCGGCGCGCCGCCAGCGGCCGCCTCAGCGGGATCGTCAACGGCATCGACGCCAGTTGGGACCCGCGCACCGACACGCACCTGCCGGCGCACTTCGGCGTCGGCCAGATCCAGGGCAAGCGCGAGAACGCGGCGCAGGTGCGCCAGGCGTTCGGCCTGCTCGACAGCGACGGTCCGCTGTTCGCGGTGGTCTCGCGGCTGGTGCACCAGAAGGGCCTGGACCTGATCTGCGAGGTGGCGCCGCAGATCGTCGCCGCCGGCGGCCAGATCGTGATCATCGGCGGCGGCGAGCCGCAGATCGAGCAGGCGGTGGCGGCGTTGGCGCGGCGTTACCCCGGCCATGTCGGCGCGCACATCGGCTTCGAAGAGCCGCTGGCGCGGCGCATGTTCGCCGGCTCCGACTTCCTGCTGATGCCCTCGCGCTTCGAGCCCTGCGGGTTGAGCCAGATGTACGCGCAGCGCTTCGGCAGCCTGCCGATCGCCCACGCCACCGGCGGCCTGATCGACACGGTGGACGACGGCGTCACCGGCTTCCTGTTCGAGGAAGCCTCGGCCGACGGCCTGCGCCGCTGCCTGCAACGGGTGTTCCGCACCTTCCGCTTGCCGGGTCTGCTGCAGGCGATGCGTCGCGCGGCGATGCTGCGGCCCAGCGGCTGGGAGTTGGCCGGGCGCAAGTACATGGCGCTGTACGAGCGCACCGCCGCCACGACCGCCGGCAACATCCCGGCCGCGGCCAGCGCCACGGTGTCGGCCACCGCGAGTGCCATGGCCGCCGCATGAGCGATCGGGAACACGCCGTGGACCCGGCCGCCGGCGGGGACCCGGCGGCGGACACGGAGGACGACGGCGACGGCCTTGCCCTGCAGGCACTGGCACGCGGCGAGGCGATCGATGCGTTCGCCTGGCTTGGCCCGCATCCACAGGCCGACGGCACGGTGCGGGTGCGTGTGCTGGCGCCGGGCGCCGAGGCGCTGGGCCTGCTCGATGCGCAGGGCAAGCTGATTGCGCGGATGCGTACCCACCCGCAGGCCGAAGGCCTGTTCGAGGGCGAACTGAAGCAGCCCACGCCCTACCGGCTGCGCATCGTGTGGCCGGACGCGGTGCAGGAATGCGACGACCCCTATGCCTTCGAGCCGATGCTCGATCCGGCCTGGCTGCAGGATCTGGCCGCTGGCGACGGCGCCGCCCTGCGGACCGCGCTCGGCGCGCATCACGCCCGCGTCGGCGAGGTGGAGGGCGTGCGCTTCGCGGTGTGGGCGCCGCAGGCCAGGCGGGTGGCGCTGGTCGGCGACTTCAATGGCTGGGACGCGCGCCGGCATCCGCTGCGCCTGCATCCGGAGGCCGGGGTCTGGGAACTGTTCGTGCCCGGGCTGCACGGCGGCGAACACTATCAATACGAAGTGCAGGCCGCCGACGGCAGCGTGCTGCCGCGCAAGGCCGATCCGGTGGCGCGCTGCAGCGCCCTGGCGCCGTCCACCGCCTCGGTGGTGCCGTACGCCGACAGCCACGCCTGGGGCGATGCGGCCTGGCTGGCGCAGCGCGAGGCCCAGGCCGGCAGCGCGCAGCCGCTGAGCGTCTACGAGCTGCATGCCGGCTCCTGGCGCCACGACGGCAACGGCCAGCCGCTGCACTGGGATGCGCTGGCCGCCGAACTGATCCCCTACGTGCGCGGGCTCGGCTTCACCCACATCGAGCTGCTGCCGATCGCCGAATATCCGTTCGGCGGCTCCTGGGGCTACCAACCGCTGGGCCTGTACGCCCCCACCGCGCGCCATGGCGACGCCGACGGCTTCGCGCGCTTCGTCGATGCCTGTCACCAGGCCGGCATCGGCGTGTTGCTGGATTGGGTCGGCGCGCACTTCCCCGACGATGCGCACGGCCTGCAGCGCTTCGACGGCAGCGCCCTGTACGAACACGCCGACCCGCGCGAAGGCGTGCACCGCGAGTGGAATACGCTGGTCTACAACTACGGCCGCCCAGAAGTGGTGGCTTACCTGATCGGCAGCGCGCTGGAATGGATCGAGCGCTTCCACGTCGACGGCCTGCGCGTGGATGCGGTCGCGGCGATGCTGTACCGCGACTACGGCCGCAACGCCGGCGAATGGATCCCCAACGCCCACGGCGGCCGCGAGAACCTGGAGGCGATCGCCTTCCTGCGCCGGCTCAACGACGAGATCGCGCAGCGCTTCCCGGGCGTGCGCACCATCGCCGAGGAATCCACCGCGTGGCCGGGTGCGACCGCGCCCACGGCGCAGGGCGGCCTGGGCTTCAGCCACAAGTGGAACATGGGCTGGGCGCACGACACCCTGCGTTACCTGCAGCGCGATCCGCTGCACCGGCAGCACCACCACAGCGAGATGAGCTTCGGCCTGGTGTATGCGTTCTCCGAGCATTTCGTGCTGCCGCTGTCGCACGACGAGGTGGCGCGCGGCAAGGGCTCGCTGCTGGCGCGCATGCCCGGCGACGCCTGGCAGCGCTTCGCCAACCTGCGCGCCTACCTGGCCTTCATGTGGGCGCATCCCGGACGCAAACTGCTGTTCATGGGCTGCGAGTTCGGGCAATGGCAGGACTGGGACCACGACCGGCCGCTGGACTGGGTGCAGGCGCAGCAGCCCGAGCACCGCGGCGTCGCGCGCCTGGTCGCCGACCTCAACCGGCAGTTGCGCACGTTGCCGGCGCTGTACCGCAGCGACCGCAGCAGCGACGGCTTCGAATGGAGCATCGCCGACGATCACCACAACAGCGTGTTCGCCTTCGTCCGCCACGATCGCGATGACGATACGCCGCCGCTGCTGGCGGTGAGCAACTTCACGCCGACCGTCCACCACGATTACCGCGTGGGGGTGCCGCGTGGCGGACGCTGGCGCGAGATTCTCAACAGCGACAGCGGCTATTACGGCGGTTCCAACCAGGGCAACGGCGGTGTGCTGTCGACCCTGCCGCAGCCGATGCACGGGCATGCGCAATCGCTGGCGCTGACCCTGCCGCCGCTGTCCACCCTTTGGCTGCAACCGGACCTTTGACCATGGCCACGACCGCTGTCTCAACCGATTCCCCAGCCGCCCCGCGCGCGGTCCTGCGCCCCGGCGCCTGGCCAGGCGCCAACGGCGAGGTCGCCTTCGCGCTATGGGCGCCGGATGCCGAGCGCGTGGAGCTGGTGTTCGGCGACGATCGGCGGCAGCCGCTGCAGGCGATCGGCGACGGCTACTTCGCCGCCACCCTGGCCTGCGCGCCCGGCACCCGCTACCGCTACGCCATCGACGGCGGCACGCCGGTGCCGGACCCGGCCTCGCGCTGGCAGCCGGACGGCGTGCACGGCGCCAGCGCGGTGCTGGCCCCCGACGGTTACGCCTGGCGCCACGGCGATTGGCGCGGCCGGCCCTGGGCCGAGACCGTGTTCTACGAACTGCACGTGGGCACCTGCGGCGGCTACGCCGGGTTGCGCGCGCAGCTGCCGACGCTGGCCGCGCTCGGCGTCACCGCGATCGAACTGATGCCGCTGGCCGAATTCCCCGGCCGCCACAACTGGGGCTACGACGGCGTGCTGCCGTACGCGCCGGCCTCGGCCTACGGCCATCCCGACGAACTCAAGGCGCTGATCGACGAGGCCCACGGCCTGGGCCTGAGCGTGTTCCTGGATGTGGTCTACAACCACTTCGGCCCGGACGGCAATTACCTGGGCCAGTACGCCTCGACCTTCTTCCGCGAGGACGCGCCGACGCCCTGGGGCGCGGCGATCGACTTCCGCCTGCCGCCGGTGCAGCGCTACTTCATCGACAACGCGCTGATGTGGCTGCACGAGTACCGCTTCGACGGCCTGCGCCTGGACGCGGTGCACGCGATCGTGCCCAACGCCTTCCTCGATACCCTGCGCGAGGCGATCACGGCCAGCGTGGCCGACGGGCGCCACGTGCACCTGGTGCTGGAGAACGAGGCCAACCAGGCCGATGTGCTGGAGCGCGGCTACAGCGCGCAGTGGGACGACGACTTCCACAACAGCCTGCACGTGCTGCTGACCGACGAGCACGAGGGCTACTACGCCGGCTTCGCCGACGCGCCGGCGCAGCACCTGGCACGCGTGCTCGGCGAAGGCTTCGCCTTCCAGGGCCAGGCCGACCATCGCGGGCACGCGCGCGGCGAGCCAAGCGGCCACCTGCCGCCGCACAAGTTCGTGATCTTCGCGCAGAACCACGACCAGATCGGCAACCGCGCCCGCGGCGACCGGCTGATCACCCAGGTGAGCGAACCGGCGCTGCGCGCGGCGCTGGCGCTGACCGCGCTGACCCCGATGATCCCGCTGTTCTTCATGGGCGAGCCGTGGGGCAGCCGCACCCCGTTCCAGTTCTTCACCGATTTCGCGCCGCCGCTGGACGAGGCGGTGCGCGAGGGCCGCCGCCGTGAATTCGCGCAGTTCGCCGCCTTCGCCGACCCGGAACAGCGC
Organism: Xanthomonas sp. LMG 12462; assembly: GCF_009192885.1. NCBI lineage: Bacteria > Pseudomonadati > Pseudomonadota > Gammaproteobacteria > Lysobacterales > Lysobacteraceae > Xanthomonas > Xanthomonas sp. LMG 12462. Next base: position 4,507 of record NZ_NMPP01000029.1, read on the forward strand.
GCCACCATTCCCGATCCCAACGCACCGAGCACCTTCCAAGCCTCGATCGCTGACATCAGCGACGCCACCCACGGCGACGGTGCGCGCTGGCGCGACTGGTTCGCGGCGCTGATGGCGCTGCGCCGCCAGCACCTGGTGCCGGCGCTCGGCCAGTCCAGCGCGCTGGGCGCGCGGGTGATCGGACCGAAGGCGATCGCCGCGGGCTGGCGCCTGGGCAACGGCGAATGGCACGTGGCGGCCAACTTCGGCGACGCGCCGGTAGCGCTGGACCTGCCCGGCAGCACCGTGCACGCGGAGAACGCCGGCGACGACGCCGCGCAGTTGCCGCCCAACGCTTTCGTCGCGCGCTACCGGCCCGGCAACGCCGCATGAGCACCCGCTGTCGCGACGCCATCGCGACAGCGTCCCCGGCACGCTGGCCACCTCGTTCGCTGCCCACCGCCGCGCACGCGCTGCCGGCGCGTGTGGGCGGGACCGCGGCGGATCCCTCTTTTGCCTTGCTGCCCGGTTCGCCCTGCCCATGACCGACACTTCCCTGCACACCCTGGCCGACGCCGCCGGCCTGCTGGTCGACTGGATCGATGCCGGCGACACGTCGCGCACGGTCGGCGACGACACCCTGCGCCACGTGCTCGGCGCACTGGGCCTGGACGCGCGCGACGCGGCCGCCTGCCGCGACAGCCTGCGCCGGCTGCAGACCGATGCCGCGCTGCCGCCGCTGCTGACTGCCGACGTCGGCGCGCCGGTCGAGGTCGGCGCCGCGCCCGGCACGGCGTACCAGCTCGACAGCGAGGACGGGCGCGCACTGCACGGCCACTGCGACGCGCAGGGCCGCCTGGTCGCACCCGATACCGCCGGTTACTGGACCCTGCAGCACGGCGACCGCAGCACCACCCTGGCGGTGGCGCCGCCACGCTGCTACGGCGTCGCCGACGCGGTGGGCGCGGCGCAGCCGCGGCGCTGGGGCCTGTCGTTGCAGGTGTACTCGGCGCCGGGCGGCTACGACGCCGGCATCGGCGACGCCGACGGCACCGCCGCCTGGGCCGCGCGCATCGCCGCGGCCGGCGGCGATGCCATCGCGCTGAGCCCGGTGCATGCGGCGCGGCCGATCGGTGCGCATTACAGCCCCTACTCGCCCAGCGACCGCCGCTTCCTCGATCCGTTGCAGGCAGCGCCGGCGCGCATGCTCGGTGCCGCCGCCGCGCAGCGCGCGCTGAATGCAGCCGGGCTGGCGCAGGCCTTCGCCGAGGCGCAGGCGCGGCCGCTGATCGACTGGCCGGCGTCGGCTGCGTTGAAGTGGCAGTGGCTGCGCCAGCTGCACGCCGACTTCGGCCAGGCCGATGCCGCGCTGCACGCCGACCTGGCCGCATTCGAACGCGACGGCGGCAGCGCCCTGCATGCGCATGCCGCGTTCGCCGCGCAGGACTTCGGCGATGCCGATCCGGGTCTGCACCGCTTCGCGCAGTGGTTGGCCGCGCGCAGTTGGGCCGACGTGCAGCGGCAGTCACGCGCCGACGGCATGGGCATCGGCCTGATCGCCGACCTGGCGGTCGGCTTCGACGCGCATGGTGCCGAGGCCGCGGCGTGGCCGCAGGCGGTGCTGCAGGGGCTGGAACTGGGCGCGCCGCCGGACGCGTTCAACGGCGACGGCCAGGCCTGGGGCATCTGCGGCTATGCACCGACCGCGCTGCGCGCCACCGGCTTCGCGCCGTTCATCGAGTTGCTGCGCGCGGTGATGCGCGATCGCGGCGGCGTGCGCATCGACCACATCCTCGGCCTGCTGCGGCTGTGGGTGATTCCGCGCGGCGCACCCTCTTCCACCGGCGTGTACCTGCGCTATCCGCTGCACGACCTGCTGCGCCTGCTGGCGCTGGAATCCTGGCGGCACCGCGCGATCGTGATCGGCGAGGATCTGGGCGTGGTGCCGGACGGCATCCGCGCGGAATTGTCGCGCCGCGGGGTGATGGGCATCGACGTGCTGCTGTTCACCCGCGACCGCGCCGGCGCGTTCCTGCCGCCGGCGCAGTGGCGCCCCGACGCCCTCGCCACCACCACCACCCACGACCTGCCGACCCTGCGCGGCTGGCGCCGCGGCGAGGACATCGACTGGCGCCGACGCCTGCACTTGAGCGACGCCGCGCAGCAACACGCCGACCACCAGGCGCGCAGCGACGATGTCGCGCGCATGGACCAGGCGGTCGCCGCGGCGCTGCCGCCGACGCAGGCGGCCGACCCGGAACTGGGCGCGCTGCGCTTCGTCGCCGCCACGCCATCGCCGCTGGCGCTGCTGCCGGCCGAGGACGCGCTGGGCCTGGACCAGCAACCCAACCTGCCCGGCACCGTCGACGGCCACCCGAACTGGCGCCGGCGCCTGCCCGCGCCCGACGCCGCCGCGACCGTCGCCACCCTCGCCACGCGCCTGGACGCCTTCGCCCAGACCCGCCAATCCACCGCCACCGCCGCGCAAGGAGCCGACGCATGCGCATGATTCCCCTGCGGGCCACCGCCCGCCTGCAGCTGCATGCCGGTTTCACCCTGCTCGATGCCGCCGCACAGGTGCCGTATTACGCCGGGCTGGGCATCAGCCACCTGTATCTGTCGCCGATCGGCACCGCCGTCCCCGGCTCCACCCACGGCTACGACGTCACCGACCCGCGCCAGGTCAATCCCGAACTCGGCGGCGAGCCGGCGCTGCTGCACCTGTCCGAGCGCGCGCGCAGCCACGGCATGGGCCTGATCCTGGACATCGTGCCCAACCACATGGCCACCCACCCGAGCAATCCGTGGTGGTGGGACGTGCTCACCCATGGCCGGCGCAGCCGCCATGCCGGCTGGTTCGACATCGACTGGCGTGCGCCCGGGCGCGAGGGCAAGCTGTGGCTGCCGGTGCTGGACCGCCCCTATGCGCAGGCGCTCAGCGAAGGCGCGCTGCAGTTGCAGGTGGCCGAGGACGGCAGCGTGGTCCTGCTGCACCACGACCAGCGCTTCCCGATCCGCCTGGACGGCGCCATCGCCCAGGAACCGGCCAGCGCGCGCCCGGCCTGGGCCGCCCGGCTCAACGACGCCGCGCGGCTGGGCGACGACGCCCTGCACCGGCTGATCGAACGCCAGTGCTATCGCCTGGCCTGGTGGCGGGTCGGCAACGACATGCTCAACTACCGCCGTTTCTTCGACATCACCTCGCTGGCGGCGTTGCGGGTGGAGCAGAACGACGTGTTCGCCGCGGTCCACGAGCTGCCGCTGCGGCTGGTCGCCGAGGGCCATCTCGATGGCGTTCGGGTCGACCACGTCGATGGCCTGGCCGATCCCACCGGCTACGTGCAGCGGCTGCGCACGCAACTGGACCGCGCCGGCCGCCGCCGCGGCATCGCCGCGGGCGGCATCGCCCTGTATCTGGAAAAGATCCTGGCGCCGCACGAGCAGTTGCGCAGCGACTGGCCCTGCGACGGCACCACCGGCTACGACTTCATGGACCAGGTCGCCGCGGTGCTGCACGACCCGGCCGGCGCCGAACCGCTGACCGCGCTGTGGCGGCGCTGGAGCGGGCGCAGTGGCGACTTCGGCCAGGAGCAGCGCGCCGCGCGCGACGAGATCCTGCAGGGTTCGCTGCAGGCCGAGTTCGTGCGCACCGTGCAGGCGCTAGGCGCCGCCGCGCACCTGGATCCGCTGACCCGCGAGTTCAGCCCGCAGATGCTGGCGCGCGGGCTGATGGCCCTCTTGCGGCACTTCGAGGTGTACCGCACCTATGCCGGACCCGATGGCCTGGACGACGACGACGCAGCACGCCTGGCCCAGGCCGCGCAGCGTGCGCGCGTCGGCGCCGAGCCACGGGTGTGCGCGGCGATCGATGCGATCGAGCGCTGGAGTCGCGACGGCCGCGGCACCGGCAAGGCGCAGGTGGCGCTGCGGCGGATCGTGCGCCGGCGCCTGGAGCAACTGTCGGCGCCGCTCAACGCCAAGTCGGTGGAGGACACCTCCTTCTACCGCCACGGCGTGCTGCTCTCGCGCAACGAAGTCGGCAGCGAGCCGGACGTGTTCGCGCTGACGCCGGAGGCGTTCCACGCGGCCAACGCCGTGCGCGCGCAGCGCTATCCGCGCGCGCTGCTGGCCACCGCCACCCACGACCACAAGCGCGGCGAAGACGTGCGCATGCGCCTGGCCGCGCTCAGCGCGCAGGCGCCGTGGTGGGAGGCGGAGGTGGGGCGGTTCCAGGCGCTGTCGGCCGACCTGCTGCCGGCCGGTAGCGCCGCGCCGCTGCCCGGCGACCTGCTGATGCTGTGGCAGATGCTGGTGGCGGCGTGGCCGCTGGAACTGGCGGTGGACGACGCCGACGGCCTGCGCGACTACGCCGAGCGCATCGGCGCCTGGCAGCTCAAGGCCGCGCGCGAAGCCAAGCTGCGCACCCACTGGACCTGGCCGGACGAGGACTACGAGCGCAATGCGCGCGCGCTGCTCGACGCGGCGCTGGTGCAGCCGGCCGGCGCCGCACTGCGCGAGGCACTGGCGCAGGCGGCCGCGGCGCTGGCTCCGGCCGGCGCGCTCAACAGCCTGGTGCAGACCACCCTGCGCCTGACCCTGCCCGGCGTGCCCGACCTGTACCAGGGCAGCGAGGGCTGGGATCTGTCGCTGGTGGATCCGGACAACCGCCGCCCGGTGGACTACGCGCTGCGCCAGGCCTGGCTGCGCGATGCCACCGCAGCGGACGCGCTGCTGCAGGACTGGCACAGCGGCCACATCAAGGCCTGGTTGACCGCACAGCTGCTGCAGCTGCGGCGCGCGCATCCGGACCTGTTCGCGCACGGCCGCTACACGCCGCTGCAGGCGCAGGGCCCGCAGGCCCAACACGTGCTCGGCTTCGTGCGCGAACACGAGGGCGCCTCGCTGGTGGTGGCAGTACCGCGGCTGGGCGCCGCCGCGCAGGCGCTGCGGCCGGACGCGCCGCTGCGGGCGCAGTTCGATTGGCGTAACACGGTTCTGACACTGCCGCAGGCACAGTATCGCCCGGTGCTGGCCAGTGCTACCGTCGACGCGACGTCGGCCATTGCGGTGTCGGCGCTGTTCGCCGAGTTCCCGGTGGCCGTGCTGGTCGCCTCCCCCTGATCTCGCAAGAAGCCATGGACGCAGAAACACGCCAACGCCGCATCCGCCAACTCGCACACGAAATCTGGGAAGCCGAAGGGCGACCCGACGGCCACGCCGCCCGCCATTGGGCCATGGCCGAACGCCTGGTGGCCGCGGAAGCGGCGGCCGAAGCCGATGCCGAGGCGCTGCCGCCGTCGCAACCGCGACGCAGCGCCGGCAACGGCAGCACCTCTTCCTAAGGATCCTTCATGCCCGTGCGCAAGCTCACCCGCCGTTCGCGTATCCGCGAGGGCCTGCCGTATCCGCTGGGCGCCACCTGGGACGGCCTGGGAGTGAACTTCGCCCTGTATTCGGCGCACGCCACCAAGGTGGAGCTGTGCCTGTTCGACGATCGCGGCCGCGAGATCGAACGCATCGCCCTGCCCGAGTACACAGACGAGATCTGGCACGGCTACCTGCCCGACGCGCGCCCCGGCCAGCTCTATGGCTATCGCGTGTACGGTCCGTATGCGCCCGACGCCGGGCACCGCTTCAATCCCAACAAGCTGCTGCTCGACCCCTACGCCAAGCAACTGGTCGGCGAACTGAAATGGGCGCCGGCCCTGTTCGGCTACACCATCGGCCACAAGGATGCCGACCTCAGCTTCGACCGCCGCGACAGCGCCGCCTACATGCCCAAGTGCGCGGTGATCGATCCGGCCTTCACCTGGGGCAAGGACCAGCGCCCGCAGACGCCGTGGGACAGCACGGTGATCTACGAGACCCACCTGCGCGGCACCACCATGCGCCACCCGTCCGTGCCCGAGGCCTGGCGCGGCACCTTCTCCGGGCTGAAGGTGGACGAGGTGGTCGAGCACATCAAGCGCCTGGGCATGACCGCGGTGGAACTGCTGCCGGTGCACGCCTTCGTCGACGACGAATACCTGCTCAAGCAGGGCCTGCGCAATTACTGGGGCTACAACACCATCGGCTTCTTCGCCCCGCACCCGCGCTACATGGCCACGCGCACGGTGTCCGAGTTCAAGCAGATGGTGGCCCGGCTGCACAGCGCCGGGCTGGAAGTGATCCTGGACGTGGTCTACAACCACACCGCCGAAGGCAACGAACTGGGGCCGACGCTGTCGTTCAAGGGCATCGACAACGCCAGCTACTACCGCCTGGCCGAGGACCGCCGCTTCTACATCAACGACACCGGCACCGGGAACACCTTCGACCTGACCAATGCCGGCGCGCTGCGCATGGTCAACGACTCGCTGCGCTACTGGGTGTCGGAGATGCACGTGGACGGGTTCCGCTTCGACCTGGCCACCATCCTCGGCCGCGAGCACCACGGCTTCGATCCCAAGGGCGGCTTCCTCGACGCCTGCCGCCAGGACCCGCTGCTGAGCCAGGTCAAGCTGATCGCCGAGCCGTGGGACGTCGGCCCCGGCGGCTACCAGGTCGGCGGCTTCCCACCAGGCTGGTCGGAGTGGAACGACAAGTTCCGCGACAACGTGCGCGCGTTCTGGCGCGGCGACGAAGGCCAACTGGCGGAACTGGCCACGCGCCTGACCGGCTCGGCCGACCTGTTCCACCACCGCGGCCGCCGCCCCACCGCCTCGGTCAACTTCGTCACCGCCCACGACGGCTTCACCCTGCACGACCTGGTCAGCTACGCGCACAAGCACAACGAGGCCAACGGCGAGCACAACCGCGACGGCTCGGACAACAACATCTCCGCCAACTATGGCGTGGAAGGCGAGACCGACGACGAGCAGATCAACGCGCTGCGCCTGCGGCAGATGCGCAACATGCTGGCGACCCTGCTGCTGTCGCAGGGCACGCCGATGCTGCTGGCCGGCGACGAGTTCGGCCGCAGCAAGGGCGGCAACAACAACACCTACTGCCAGGACAACGAACTGACCTGGCTGAACTGGGAAGCCGGCCCGCGCGCGCATCAGCTCAGCGCGTTCGTCTCGCGCCTGACCCACCTGCGCGCGCACTACCCGCTACTGCACCGCGCACGCTTCTTCGACGGCGTCTACGACGAGGAACTGGGGATCAAGGACGTGACCTGGCTGGCCCCGGACGGCGAGGAGATGACCGAAGCCTCCTGGCACGACCCGCACGCCCGCGCACTGATGATGCGCCTGGACGGGCGAGCCCCATCCAGCGGCCTGCGCCAGGCCGCTTCCAACGTGACCCTGCTGATGATCGTCAACGGCGCGGTCGAGGACGTGCCGTTCACCCTGCCGCTGGTCGAAGGCGAACACTGGCGCGTGCTGATCGACACCGCCGAACGCAACGGCGAACACGGCCTGCCCGGCGGTTCGCAATGGCACGGCATCGGCCGCTCGCTGACCCTGCTGGCCGCCGAGCGCGACAGCAAGTCCACGGCTGCGCATCACCGCAATGCGGATGCGCCGACGGCGTGAGCTGATGGGAGCGCCCGACGATCTGCCGGGCGCTGCGGGTCCGCTCCTACAGAAGGCGGACGTTGCGAGCTGTCATCCGTAGGAGCGGTTTCAGCCGCGACCAGAGATCGATGGAACTCAGATACCGCCGTGCCGCGCAGCTGCCCACCGCAAGCGGCCGCACCGATAACGCCTCCGGCAGCCACTGAGGGGGCTCACTGGCGCCCACCCCGCTCCACATACGGCCGCGCCTGCAGGATCACCACCTCGTCGCCGACCACCGCCCACTCGATGTCCTGATCGCCGCCGCCCAGCGCCTGCTTGGTCATCGCGCCAACCTTGGCCAGTCGCGCGATGAGCGCGTCGGTCAGTACCTGGCGGGTGCCGACGATCGGGATCTCGCGGACGCCGCCGGCGGCGTTGGCCACGAGTTGGGTGTCCTCGGCCGAGCGGCTCAGCACCTGCACCGCCTTGGACCAGCTCGAATACATCACCTGTTCGGCCTGGCGCTTGCCCTCGACCACGCGGATGCCCAGGCCGCGCTTGGCCGAAATGTAGGTGACGTGGCGGCGCGCGGCATCGAAGGGATCGCGGGTGATCATCACCCCGGAACTGTCGGACGGGGCGGCCAGCTGCACCAGCACCGCCATGGCCACCGCATCCTGCGGCAGGCCGGCGGCGGCGCGCGCTTCGTAGGCCTCGAAGTTGTACACCGACGCCCACACCGTCTGCACCGCCTTGGCCAATGCGTCGGCGCGGGTGACGTTGGGCACGGTGGTGTACAGGCCGGCGCCGCTGAAGCCGGGCAGATCCTCGGAGTTGGACGAGCTGCGCACGAACACGCCGGCGCCGTGCAGTTGCCCCTGCCACTGCGTCTCCAGCGCGCGCACGAAGGCGGGATCGGGCGCGGCGTCGGCGATCTCGGCACGCAAGGCCGCCAGCGCGGCGCGGCGCACGTCGGCGTCGGTGGCGAAGCCGGGACGGCGCTGCAGGTCGCGCAGGCGCTGATCGACCTGCAGACGCTGCAGCGTCGCCTGATAGAGCGCGAACGGAATGCAGAAGCCGTCCGGCACGCGCGCGACCGGCGGCAGCACCGCCTTCAACGTGCCGAGATTGGCCGCCTTGGTCCCGCAGGCGCGGCTGTCGCGGGCGCGCAGCGCCGCCAGCGGCTGGAGCGCGGTCACGCTCAGGTCCGGACGCGGCAGCGCGCGGGCCGCGGTGCGGGGAGCGGCAGCGGGTGCGGCCGTCGGCGGACCCGCCAGCGCTGTCACCCGGTAATCGTTGTGGGTGACATCCAGTTGCACCCAGCGCCCGTCGTACTGGCGCAACGTCGCCTGCGCATCGCGCACGTACACGTTGGGAATGCCCCAGCTCTTGGCCAGCAGGTTGACGTGCGACAACAGCGTGGACGGGCGCTGCGTGATCAGGCCGGCGACCGGTGCCAATGCGATCGGCACCTCGTCCAGTACCGGGATGTCGCGCGGCGTCAGGGCACGGAACTGCGCCTCCGAACGCACGATGCGCAGCCGTCCCTGGGCATGGCCGGTGTTCAACGGCAGGAAGCGCTGCTCGCGCAGCAGCGCTTCCTGTGTCACGAAGGCCAACCCGGCGGACTTGGCCACCTGTTCGTGCAGCGTGGAGTTGGTCTTGAACCGCAGCGCGTCGAAGAACGAGGCGCGCAAGGCGGCATCGGTCTGCTGCAACAAGGGCGCGGTAAGGACGTCGCCCTCCCAGAACTCGTAGGTGTAGCCCGGCAGATCCTGCTGCCAGCTCAGGGTGCCGAACAGGAAGCGGCGCTGCGGATCGCGGTACTGCGCCTTCAGCGCCGCCTTGCCCATGCCCGGCGCCAGGCGCTGGCGCACGAATTGCTCGTGCAGCGCGAAGCGCGGGGTGTTGAGGTAGTAGACGCGTCCACCCTGCTGCCGGTCGATCACGAACAGCAGATGCGGCAGCTCCAGCGCGGTGCCGGCGTTGTAGACCCGCGCGAGCTGCAGGAACTGCGCACGGCTGTCCAGGCGCGGCAGGGAATCCGGTCCCGTCGCCGGCTGCACGGTGGCATTGCTGCCAGGGCGTTGCTCGTAGGCCGACGGCTTGCGCGCGGTCTGCGCCAGCGTGGGTGCCACCTGCCACAGCAGCGCGAAAAGGACACACCACGCCGACACGCGTGGCCACGAAGGGGACGGACGGGCTCGATCCATGATGCCGGTTCGGGAGGGCGACGAGCGCGGATCATACGCCAGCGCCTGCGCGTTGGTTGCGCGGCGAGGCGCTGCCGGGCATGGTTCGGCGTTTGATGCCGTCGCGACCGTTGGGATGGCGGGGACGGAATGGCCTCCGCCTGTGGACAGCTCCATCCGACCGTCCTTTCGGTATCGTTGACCGACAGAACGCTGCGCAGCCGCGTGCGACCCCACCACATGCCTGCCCGCGACCTGACGCACCTCGCCCCAGCCAGGAGTCCGCATGCCGCTGTATCCCCTGTTCGCCGACCTGGCCGGACGCCGCGTGCTGGTCGTGGGCGGCGGCGAGGTGGCGATGCGCAAGATCGAGGCGCTGCTGCACGCCGGCGCCGACGTGCTGGTGTACGCGCACGCGCTCAACCCCACCGTGGCGCAGTGGCTGGCGCAGGGCCGCCTGCAGCGCGCCGACGGCGCCTTCGACCCGCAGTGGCTGGACGATGCCTGGCTGGTGGTGGCCGCCACCGACGACGACGCGTTCAACCGGCAACTGGCCGAACAGGCCGGAGCGCGGCGCAAGTGGGTCAACGTGGTCGACGACGCCGCGCTGTCGACGTTCCAGGTGCCGGCGATCATCGATCGCGACCCGCTGTTGATCGCGATCTCCTCCAGCGGTGCGGCACCCATGCTTGCGCGGCGCCTGCGCGAGCGCTGGGAAACCGAACTGGACCACTCCTACGCCGAACTGGCGCAGTTGTTCGCGCGCCACCGCGCCACCATCCGCGCGCGCCTGCCGGACCTGCCGCAGCGCCGCCGCTGGTTCGAACAGGTACTGGAGGGACCGGTGCAGACCCTGCTGCAGAGCGGCCAGCGCGATGCCGCCGAACAGGCCTTCGCCGAGAGCCTGCAGCAAAGCGACGAGGTACCGCGGCAGGGCAGCGTGTGGCTGGTCGGCACCGGCAATGGCGACCCCGGCGCGCTGACGCTGAAGGCGCTGCGTGCGCTCAACCAGGCCGACCTGCTGCTGGTCGGTGCGCAAGTGAGCGCGGCAGTGCTGAGCCTGGCGCGCCGCGATGCCAGCCGCCAGCCGCTGCCGGACGATCCGGCCGCGCATCCGGCGCTGCTGATCGAACGGGCGCAGGCCGGGCAGCGCGTGGTCAGCCTGCTGCCGGGCGATGCGTTCCGGCAAGCGCCGCACGCGGCGCTGGCGGCGCAGTTGGCCGACGCCGGCATCGCCTGCGAGGTGGTGCCCGGAGTGGCACTGGATTGAGGCATGGCAGCGTAGCCGGCGCACTTGGCGAAAACAATCGCACGGGCCATTGGCTTTCCAAGACCACCGGCCATGACATCTAATAGTTAATTCCATCCGAATCTGCTTTACAACTCATTTTAATTCAGGCGTTAGATCGCATGAGAAAAAAATTCGCAGCCCTAGAGAGACTCACTGAATCGGGCTCGTGGAGCGAAACCGTCGCAAAAATACTTGGCGGTGATTCAGAACTGCCTTGGGGCCACGAAGACTTTGGTACGCATTGGATTGTTGCCGGTCATCGGATCCGCGAGCAAGTCGCGGATGATCGTGCCCTGGTGCAGTTCCTACGGAAAATTCTCCCACCTTATCGCGGCGCCGCTGTGGTGCTCTTTCGCGGTGAAAGCCGCGCGCGATTTCTGGCAGGAAACTTCGGCCTCTCTTGGAGCAAGAACCAAGCTGTTGCCGAGATGTTTGCCGTCGGCCTCAACTCTATCGGCGGCGGCCTAGTTCTCCGTGCAGCTTTTAGCCCCGAAGCGATAATTGCGGAGCCGAACGCGCACAGCATTTATCTCGGCGAGTACCAGTACACTGTTGATCCCATGGCTGCCAAACGGATTGAAGTCATTACGGGGTTCCCGTCAAATGTCGACTAACAATTCGTCCAAGCAGACTCCGCTTCGTTGCGCGACTTACTTAAAGGCTTTATATGACATTGGATAGAGCACGGCAATTCGTTCGCTGGAGACGCCGCTTTGAAATCGATGGCGATCCTGGAGTCGCGGAGATGAATCGCGTGCGGCTCGCGCATGACGATGTGCATGTCTCTCTACTCCTCGGCATGTGGGCTGATGCCGAGGACTGTGACGTAGATAAGCGCGAAGCTCGGGGAAATCTATTGGCAGATGTCGCACAACACATCGCCAATGGCATGACACAGATTAGGCGGTGAGCGGCGGCACCGGTTCCTCGTCTGAACGCTCGCGCTTCGCCGTCACCAGGTGCTTGCGCATGCCCACCCATAACGCCAGCGACAGCAGCGAGATGCCGCCCAGCAGCATGAACGCGGCACGGTAGCCGAACCCTTGCGCGATCCAGCCGCCCAGCGCGGGACTCAGCGCCGCGCCGACGCCCTGCATCGTCATCACCGCGCCCTGCCCGACGTTGACCCGGCCGGTGCCCTGCAACAGGTGCGCCACCAGCGCCGGCACTGCCACGCTCTGCAGGCCCGCGCCGACGCCGTCGAGGATCTGCACGGGGAACACGCCCCAGGTGTGGATGACGCTGGCGGCGATCAGCCCGCGCAACGGCAGCGCCAGGAAGGTCAGCAGCAGCACCCACCAGTGCCCGCGCACGCGGATCAGGCGCATCGCCAGCAGCGAGGCGAGCACCATCGTGGACTGGGCGACGATGATGGTGGTGGCGGTCAGCGCGTTCGGGTCGCCCTGATGCGCGGCCACCACCGCCATGCCGTACAGCGGCAGCATCGCCGCATTGCCGAGGTGGAACAGCGCCAGCGCCGCTGCCAGGACCAGCAAGGGCTTGCAGGTCAGCAGTACCGACCAGCCGCTGACGTGCGTACCGTGGTCGTCCTCGGCCTCGGCCATGCCGCGCGCCGCACGGTGATCGATGGCGTCGCGCGGAATCATCAACACCGAGATGATCGCCAGCACGCCGAAGCAGCCGGTCAGCACGAACACCGCGCCGAAACCGAATTTCCAACCGAGCAAGCCCGCCAGCGCCGCGGCCACCACGTTGCCGGCATGGCTGCCGACCTGGTTGCGCGCGATCTGGTGATCGAAGCCGGCCTGGCGCACCAGGCCCAAGGTGATGCCGGACAGCGCCGGCCCCAGCGCGGCGGCGGCGAGCGCGGTCATCACCTGCGCGGCGATGACGCCGGGCAGCGTCGGCGACCACCACAGCAGCGCCGAGGCCAGCAGGATCATGCTGCAGCCGACCACCACGATGCTGCGCTTGCGCTTGGTCGCATCGACCAGCGCGCCGCCCGGCGTGGTGGCGAGCATGCCGACGATGCCGCCGGCGGTCATCACCGAACCGATCGCGCCGAGCGACCAGCCCTTGGATTGCAGGAACACGCTCAGGAACGGGCCGAGCCCGTCCTGCACGTCGGCCATGGTGAAATTGAGCGCTTCCAGCGCGCGCGTGCCGCGTGGGCGCTTGCCAGTGCCGCTCATGCGCGCACCGCCGGCGACGCGAGCGGCGACAAGGACAGGAGAACGTGGTGCTGCGCAGGCGCGACGGGCGGCATGACGGTGTCCTAGATGAGCGCGGTAAACACAGGCGCGGCGGTGGCCAGGGGCACACCGCCGCGACGACTCGGAACTTAGTGGGACTTGGGCTTGGGCTTCGGCTTCGGCTTGGGCCCGTCCTTCGGCGCAGCATCATCCGCATGCGCGTGCAACGGCTTGTGATGAGGCTTGGGCGGCTTCGGCTTCAGCGGCTGCAGCGTCGCGTCGCTGGCGCCCAGCGCCTGCGCATGCAGCACCTGGCCATGCGCGGACTCCAGCAACTCGCCCTGCGCCACCAGCGGCTTGCCGGCGGCGAGCCAGCGCGCCGATTCCGGCACCGCGTGCGGCGGGAAGCGCACGATCAGCCCGTCCTCCAGCAGCGCGCCATGCACCTGCCCGTGCGGGCCGTGCAGCAGCCGCGCGATGGTGCCGGCGTGACGCACCGCGTCCTGCGCCGACTTTGGCTTGGCCGGCGGCTTGGGCTTGGGTGTGTGCGGACCGGCATGCGGACCTTCATCGACGATGCGCGCGGACCCATCCGGGTCCACCGCCAACGCCACCAGCATATCGGCGCCGCGCGGCTTGAGTCCGCGTACGCCGAGGCCGGCGCCAGGACGCAGCGCCTTCAGCAGTTGCGCCGACAGGTGCGGCGGGGTGTGCACTTCGGTGCCGTCGTCGAACAGCAGGCCGTCGACGTCGGCCTTGGGGTTGAGCAGGAAGCGCGCGAGCGTGCCACGGGTTTCCGGCAGGGAATCGGGATCGACCCAATGCATTGCATTCTCCAGACGAACAAGGGATGCCGGCGGGGGCCGGCAGCGCCCGCCGCGAACGGCGGGCGCAGGGGTCAGGCGCGATGGAACCGCGCCCGGATCAACGCGGGGCCGGCGGCGGCGGAGCAGCCGGCGGCGCAGGCGGGGCCGGGGGCGCGAACACCGCCTGCAGCGAGTTGCGGTCGCGGCCGACCTGGGTGGCTTCCACCGAGCGACCCACCTGGGTCAACACGCCGAAGCCGTTGACGCTCAGGCGCGCGCCGGGCCGCAGCAACTCGCTGTACTGCACAGCGGCGTGCGGTGGCATGCGCACCACGGTGCCGTCGCTGAGCAGCACGCCGGCGGTGTCGCCGCGCGGGCCATAGACCAGCCGCTCGATGCGGCCATCGGCCTGCAGCGGGGTCAGGGCCGGCGGTGCCGGGGGCGCCGGCGGCGGCGTCATCGGGTTCGGCGGGCGGTCGACCACCTGCTTGCCACTGCGGCGCGCGGTGATGGTGTTGGCCTGCAGCAGCGGCAGGCTGCCCAGGCGATAGCCCTGCACCGAGATCGCATCGCCACGACGTACGGCGGCCTGCAGATCGGCCGACAGGTGCGGCGGGAAGCTCACCTGGGTGCCGTCCATCAGCCACAGGCCATCGACGTCGCCGTTGGGGTTGAGCATGAAACGCTCGACAGTGCCGTCCACGCGCACCGGCGTGGCAGCGACGGGGGCCGCGGGCGGCGGCGGCGGTGCCGGGACGCTGCCGGGCGCCGGCGGAGCGGGAGGTGCGGGCGGCGCCGGCACCTGCGCGGTGGCGGCAGCGGCGGCGGTGGCCAGCACCAGGGACAGAGCGAGTGCGCTACGACGGATCATGGGAGTTTCTCCTGAGCGGCAAGGGGGCGCCGCTCGCAGGAGAGATAATGCAGAGGCCGTGCCAACTTTTAAGCCATTGATTTTTAAATTAATCGAGTGCCAATCTAGCTTTGGCAGCGTCTCCATTCCATCCACATCTGTCCGCTTTGCGGACAGGTTTGGATGGAAGGGGATTGGGGATTGGGGATTGGTAAAAGCGGGTGCCGCGGCCTGATGTCAGGCGCTTTCACGAATCCCCAATCCCTAATCCCCAATCCCGGCGGCGCGCGCCAGCGCGCCGCCTACAACCCATACTCGTCGAGCTTGCGGTACAGGAGCTGGCGATGGATGCCGAGCCGGCGCGCGGCCTCGGCGCGGTTGCCGTGGGCCTGGGTCAGCGCCGCCTGGATCATCTGCCGTTCCAGTTGCGCGATCGCCTGCGGCAGGGTCAGCGCGTCGGTGTCGAGCGCCGTGGGCGTCTCGGCGGGCTGGGCCAGCAGTTCGTCCAGGTCGTGCGCCTCGACCACCGGCGCACGCACCAGCACCTGGCAGCGCTGCATGGCGTTGCGCAACTCGCGCACGTTGCCAGGCCAGGGATAGGCGCGCAGGCGCGCCTGCGCTGCCGTCGACAGCGTCTGCGGGGTGCTGGCGCCGGCGGCGAGGAAGTGCTGGGCGAGCAGCAGGATGTCGTCGCCGCGCTCGCGCAGCGGCGGCAGTTCGATCGGCACCACGTTGAGCCGGTAGCGCAGGTCGCTGCGGAAACGCCCGGCGTCCACCGCCTGCAGCAGGTCGCGGTGGGTGGCGGCGATCACCCGCACGTCCACCTTCTGTGCGCCGCGCCCGCCCAGCGGCGAGACCTCGCCTTCCTGCAGGAAACGCAGCAGCTTGGCCTGCATCGGCAAGGGCATGTCGCCGATCTCGTCGAGAAACAGGGTGCCGCCATCGGCGTCGCGGATCAGGCCGTTGCGGTCGCTCACCGCGCCGGAGAACGCGCCCTTGCGGTAGCCGAACAGCTCGCTCTCCATCAGCTCGGCGGGAATCGCCGCGCAATTGATCGCCACGAACGGTTGCGCGGCACGGGCGCTGGCACGGTGCAGCGCGCGCGCCGCCAGTTCCTTGCCAGTGCCGGTTTCGCCGGTGATCAGCACCGGCAGGTCGGACGCGGCGGCAAGGCCGATGCGCTTGTGCACGGTGCGCATCGCCGCGCTGTGGCCGAGCAGCGCGTCGTCCTCCTCGGCGGGCATGGCCGGTGCGGCCTCCGGCATGGCGTCGCCGCGGCTGCGCAGGGCGCGCTCGACCACCTCGGCGATATCGGCGCGGCCCACCGGCTTGACCAGGTGATCGAAGGCGCCGAGCTTCATCGCCTCGATGGTGTTGCCGCTGGAGGCATGCGCGGTGAGCATCACCAGCGGCACGCGCATGGCCAGCGCATCGTCCTGGCGCGCACGCATCAGTGCGATGCCGTCCATGCCGGGCATTCGGAAGTCGACGAAGGCCAGGTCGAGCCCACCCTCGCCCAGGCGCGCCAGGCCCTCGCGCGGATCGGCCACGGCCACGACGTCGTGGCCGAACGAGCGCAGCGTGGCCTGCAGGGTGCTGAGGAAGGCCAGGTCGTCGTCGATGATCAGGATGCGCGCCATGGCAGCTCCAGGCTGAACTCGGTGATGCCGTCGCGATGCGCGTAGTGCGCCTCGCCGCCATGGGCGCGGGCGATCTCGCGCACCAGCGCCAGGCCCAGGCCGTTGCCGTCGCTGCGGCCGCTGGCGAACGGTTCGAACAGATGCGCGGCCACCGGCGCCGGCACCGGCTCGCCCTGGTTGCGCACGCGCAGGTGCAGCAGGTCGTTCTCGGCCTGCGCCGCCAACGTGACCTCGGTGCCGGGAGCGGCGTGCTGCAGCGCATTGCGCAGCAGGTTGTGCAGGGCGCGCCCGGCCTGCTGCGGATCCAGCATCCACTGCGCTGGCGCCGCTTGCAGGCGCAGCGCGATCGGCGGCGTCTGCCCGTCCCAGTCGGCCGGGTCCAGCAGCGCCTGCAGCCACGGTTGCAGCGCCACCGTCTGCCGGTGCAGGCGGATCGGCTGAACCATGCCGAGCAGGCTTTCCACCACGCCGTCCAGGCGCTGGATCTGCGCCAGCATCAGTTGCGCCTGGGCGTCGTCGGCGCCGTCCGCGTGCGCGGCGATCTGGTTTTCCAGCGCCAGGCGCAGGGTCGCGATCGGGTTGCGGATTTCGTGCGCCACGGTCGCGGTCATGCGCCCCAGCGCGGCCAGGCGTTCATGTCGCGACAGTTCCTCACCGAGCCGGCGGGTCTCGGCCAGGGCCTGCGCGTTGCGCTGCGCGTAGTCGGTGACCGCGGCACCGAGCCGGTCCAGTTCCGGCGCGCCGGTGCGCGGGATCTGCGGTACCTCCGCCGGCGTCGCCAGGGCCTGCTGGATGCCCTGCAGGCGCTGGCTCCAGCGCCGCACCACCCAGCCCAGCGCCAGCGCCGACACCACCACCAGCGCCAGGATCAGCGCCATGCCCAACGCCAGCGGCAGGCTGGCGGCAGCGTCGCTGGAGGCGACCCGGGTCATGGCCCAGGCCGCGGCATTGCGGTCCAGCGGGCAGGCCGCGATCAGCAGGCTCTCGCGCTGCCCGTCGCGGCGGTAGTCGACCGTGTGCTGCGCCTCCACCCCGCGCTGCACGGTGGACACAATGACGTTGCGCTCGGCCGAGGGCACGTCGGTCTTGTGCTCGGTCCCGTCGTAGGTGGGATAGGCATAGGCGACGAAGCCGCGCTGGCGGTCCCAGAAGCCGCCTTCCACGCCGGCGGCATCGGCCAGCACCAGCTGCGACACCACCGCCGCCAGGCCGGTGCCGTCGCTGCCGTGGGCAGCGGCGCTGGCGCCGTTGTAGCGCTGCACCATGCGCGTGCACACCTCGCGCAACCCGGTCTGTGCGCGTTCGCTGCGCACGCCCTCGCTGTGCCGGTACAGCCCGACCAGCACCACCGCCATACCCACGCAGGCGGCGACGATGACGATCCAGATCAGCAGCAGTTGCCGCAACAGCGAACGGGGCATGGACGTCCTTGGGCGCAACGGAAGAGGCGGAACGAACCGCGGCGATCGTAACCGCGCCGCGGTGCCTGCGGCGACTCAGCGCAGGTTGGTCTTGACCAGTTCCAGCACCTCGTCGCCGCGCCCGCTCATCACCGCGCGCAGCAGGTACAGGCCCATGCCCTTGGCCTGTTCCAGCTTGACCGCCGGCGGGATCGCCAGTTCCTGGCTGGCCACGCGCACGTCCACCAGCGCCGGGCCGGGATGCGCGAACGCCTCGCGCAGGGCCGGCTCCAGTTGCGCCGACTCGTCCACGCGCAGACCCAGGATGCCCATGGCGTTGCTCATCGCCGCGAAGTCCGGATTGCTCAGGTCGGTGCCGGTATCCAGGTAGCCGGCCGACTTCATTTCCATCGCCACGAAGCCGAGCGAGCCGTTGTTGTAGACCACCACCTTCACCGGCAGGCCGAGCTGGGCCAGGGTGATGAAATCGCCCATCAACATGGTGAAGCCGCCATCGCCGGACAGCGAGATCACCTGCCGGCGCGGAAACTGCGCCTGCGCGCCGAGCGCCTGCGGCATCGCATTGGCCATCGAGCCGTGGTTGAACGAGCCGAGCAGGCGGCGCTGGCCGTTCATGGTCAGGTAGCGCGCCGCCCACACCGTCGGCGTGCCGACGTCGCAGGTGAAGATGGCATCGGCGTCGGCGAGCGCATCGACCATGCGCGTGACGAACTGCGGATGCAACGGCTCGCCGGGGGCCGAGGCCACCGCCAGGTCGTCCAGGCCCTCGCGCGCCTTGCGGTAGTGAGCCAGCGACTTCTCCAGGAAGCCGCGGTCCTCGCGACGCTGCAGGCGCGGCAGCAGCGCGGCGATGGTCTCGCGCACGTCGGCGGCGATGCCCAGTTGCAGCGGCGTGCGCCGCCCCAGCGCGGCCGGGTCGTTATCGACCTGCACGATGGTGGCGTCCTTGGGATAGAACTGCCGGTACGGGAAATCGGTGCCGAGCATCAGCAGCGTGTCGCAGTTGAGCATGGCCTGGTAGCCGGAACTGAAGCCGATCAGGCCGGTCATGCCGACGTCGAACGGGTTGTCCCACTCCACATGTTCCTTGCCGCGCAGCGCATGCACGATCGGCGCGCCGAGCGCGTCGGCCAGCGCCACCACCTCGTCGTGCGCGCCGGCACAGCCGCTGCCGCACAGCAAGGTGGTGGCCTTGCTCGCCTGCAGCAGATCGGCCAGCTTCGCCACGTCGGCGTCGGCCGGCAGGATGCGCGGCGCGGCCAGCGCCGGCCACGTCGTCGGCGTGCCCTTGGGCATTTCCTGCAGGGCGACGTCGCCGGGGATCACCACCACCGCCACGCCGCGGCGCAGGATCGCCGTGCGCATCGCCCGCTGCAGCACTTCCGGCATCTGCGCCGGGTTGGTCACCAGTTCGACGTAGTGGCTGCACTCGCGGAACAGTTCCTGCGGGTGGGTTTCCTGGAAATAGCTCAGGCCGATCTCCGAGGACGGGATGTGCGCGGCGATCGCCAGCACCGGCTGATGACTGCGGTGGCAATCGAACAGGCCGTTGATCAGATGCAGGTTGCCCGGCCCGCAACTGCCGGCGCACACCGCCAGCTTGCCGCTGACCGCGGCTTCGGCACCGGCGGCGAAGGCGGCCACTTCCTCGTGACGCACGTGCATCCACTCGATGCTGTCCATCTGCCGCAGCGCGTCGGTCAGGCCGTTGAGGCTGTCGCCGGTCACGCCCCAGATCCGCTCCACGCCCGCGCTGTGCAGGGTTTCGGCGAGCAGGCGAGCCATGGTCTGCTTGGACATACGTGCTGATCTCCGGTTGGGGAGCGGCATGGTCGCACCGCGCGCGTTACCGACGCGTGGCGCAGCAGATGCACGCCCGTGCCTGCCGCCCCCATGTTCAGCGCACGGTGCGGCTAGTCTTCGCCGCGTGCAGCGGCAGCATCGTGTGCCGCATCGCCATCGTCCTCGTGATAGCGGCCGGGCGTGGCGGCCTTGCCGTGTGCGCCGCCGGCATGCTCGCCGGTGGCGCCGTAGGTGCCGGCCTGACCGAGGTTGGGCTGGCTGCGCCCGCTGCGGTCATCGCCGTGGTCCTGCGGTGTCCGTGCGTGCGGCGACGGCATGGGCTGCGACGGCACGCCGCTGTCGGACGACATATCGCCTTGCGTGCCGCGGTAGGCAGCCTGGCGGACATCGTGCGTGCCGGTGGGAGGTGAAGTGCGCTGGGCCATGACGATCTCCCGCAGAAGCGTGGGAGCGCGTCACGCTAGACCGGCAGGTGTTAGCCAACCCGCAAGGCGCCATGAAGAGCACGCGAGCAAGCACTACGCTGCGAATCCGCACCACCACGCCGCACGCACGTGACCTGCACGCCTGCGCCACCCGTGCTGGCCGACGCTGGCCGCTCCTTCCACACTGGAGCCCTGCGATGTCCGGTCTACTCTGGAAACTCGCGCTGGCCGGCACGGCCTTCGCCGCCATCCGCGCCTATCGCCGCAATACCCACACGACTGTGGCCGACGCGGCCTCGCCCATGCCACCAGCCGAACTGGATGACGGCCGGGCCACGCCGCCGCACGGCGACACCCTGCAGGGCGCCGAGCGCGCGTCGACAACTGCGACCACAGACGATCCGGACGGCGCAGTGCCGGCCTGATCCCCGCAACGCGCAGCGGCGTGTCGCGCGCTCACCGCCGACACGCTGCTTCCGCCGTCCGCAGGGCGCGGGCGTCAGCTCAACCTTTGGGGCGATCGTGGGTTTCGCGGCCATCGCCGTGGCGCGCATTGCGCGCACGCAGTTCCTCGCTGGCCTTGCGCGCCAGTTCCTCGTACTGGCGGCGGATCTCTTCCAGCCGCTTCTCGTCCAGTTCTTCCAGATCCAGCAGCTCGTTGTTGGCCTTGGCGCTGACCCGGATCAGCTCGTCGAGCTTGATCTGCATCGCCGCGGTGTCGGCGTTCTGGGTGTGCTGGATCAGGAACACCATCAGGAAAGTGATGATGGTGGTGCCGGTGTTGATGACCAGCTGCCAGGTGTCGTTGAAGCCGAACACCGGGCCGCTGAGGCCCCACACCAGCACGATGCCCAGCGCGATGCAGAAGGTCCACGGCGTGCCGGCGGCATACGACGCCTTCTTGGCGACGACGTTGAACAGCTTGGCAGGTTTCATCGCAGGCCCTCGCTCCACGGGAGACGCCTGCACCGCCGCCGGCGTCTGCAGGCGGCTAAGGATGATCGACAGCCTCCCGTGAGCGAGGCGTGCATATCGCGCCAGCGCCGGGCCAATGAAAAAGGCGGGATCGCCCCGCCTTTTTGCTTGACCTGTGCGCGAGGCTCAGCCGGCCTGTTGCGTCGCCGGCTGCAGCGCCCGCACCGGGCGCGGCCGGCTTGGGAAGGCGTGGCGCAGGATCCGCCACACCACCTGGCCGAACTGCTTGGGCAGCGAGCCGGTGTTGTAGTGCTGGCCGTAGCGCGCGCAGATCTCGCGCACCTGCACCGCCAGCGCCGCATAGCGGTTGGCCGGCACGTCCGGGAAGAAATGGTGCTCGATCTGGTGGCTGAGGTTGCCCGACAGCACGTTCAGCAGCTTGCCGCCGGCCAGGTTGGAGGAACCACGCAATTGCCGCAGGTACCAGTGCCCGCGCGACTCGTTCTTGATCGACTCCTTGGGGAAGGTCTCGGCGTCGGCGGTGAAGTGGCCGCAGAAGATGATCACGAAGGTCCAGATGCTGCGCAGCACGTTGGCGGCCAGGTTGCCCAGCAGCACCGGCAGGAAGAACGGGCCGGCCAGCGCCGGAAACAGGATGTAGTCCTTGAAGATCTGCCGGCCCATCTTGCGCCCGACCGGCAGGAACGTCCGCTTCAATTCGCCGCGCTTCATCTTGCCGGCCAGCCAGCGGCCCAGGCGCAGGTCCTGAATCGCCACGCCCCATTCGAACAGCAGCGCGAACACCACCGCGATGAACGGCTGCGCCAGGTAGAACGGGCGCCAGCGCTGCTCGGGGAAGATGCGCAGCAGGCCATAGCCGATATCGTCGTCCATGCCGCGCACGTTGGTGTAGGTGTGGTGCTTGAAGTTGTGCGTCTTGCGCCAGTTGTCGCCGGTGGCGACGATGTCCCACTCGTAGGTGTTGCCGTTCAGGTGCGCATCGCCCATCCAGTCGTACTGGCCGTGCATCACGTTGTGGCCCAGCTCCATGTTCTCCAGGATCTTGGACAGGGTCAGCAGCAGCACGCCGGCGATCCACGCCGGCACCAGCACGCTGTGCACGAAGGCGCCGAGGAACAGCAGCGCACGGCCGGCCACGCCGGTGTAGCGCACCGCGGCGACGATGCGGCGGATGTAGCGCGCATCGCGCGCGCCCAGGTCGGCCAGGGTGCGCATGCGCAGCGCATCCAGTTCGTCGCCGAAGGCCTGCAGTTCGGCCGGGGTGAGTGCGCGGTTGCGGGGAGCCGCCATGGGAAAATCCTTCAGAGGTCCAGGGTCAGGTCGCTGCTGGCGCTGTTGACGCACAGCTTCAGCGAACCGGGTTCGGCGGCGTGCGCGCCGCTGAGCAGATCACGGGTGATGCCGGCCTGCTTGCCGCAGGCGCAGCTGTTGCAGATGCCCATGCGGCAGCCGTGCTTGGGCCGCAGGCCTTCGGCTTCCAGCGCGGTGAGCAGCGACTGGCCGCGCGGCAGCTGCAGCACGCGGCCGCTGCGCGCCAGGGTCACCGCCACGGTGCCCTGTTCGACATCGGCCGGGGCCGGCGGCGGGCTGAACGCTTCGGCCTGGAAGCGGGCCACGCGGTGCTGCAGGCGCGCACGCGCGGACTGCACGAAGCCGCCGGGGCCGCAGGCCAGCACCTGCGCCTGCCCCAGGTCGCCCAGGGCGTCCATCGACAGCGTGTCCACGCGCGGCGCCGGCGTTTCGCCCTCGCCGGTGATGGCCAACTGCAGGCGGAAACGCGGATGCGCCGCGGCCAGCGCCTGCAGTTCGTCGCGGAAGCAGACCTGGTCGTGGCGCCGCGCCCAGTACAGCAGGTCGACATCGGCCGGCATGCCGGCATCGGCTAGTTGCCGCAGCAGCGCACGCATCGGGGTGATGCCGCTGCCGGCGGCCAGCAGCAGCCAGCGGCCGTGCGGCGCGGTCGGCAGTACCATCTCGCCATAGGCCTGGCCGAGTTCGAACACCTCGCCGATGCGCGCCGCGCCGGCCAGGTACCGGCTGACCCGGCCGCCGTCGACGGTCTTGACCGTGATCGCCAGGCGCCCGCCCGGCAACGGCGTGGGACTGTAGCTGCGCAGCAGCCGGCGGCCGTCGATCTCCACGCCCAGTTCCACGTGCTGGCCGGCACGCAGGCCGCGCCAGTGGCGGTTGGGCTGCAGCACCAGGGTCACCGCGTCGCTGCTGGCGGCCTCGCGCTGCACCAGACGGGCACGCGGGCGCTGCCAGGTCCACAGCGGATGCAGGCGGGTGGACCAGAAATCGAACACGTCCGGCTTGACCCAGGCGCGCAGGGCGCGGGCGGCAGGGCGGAGTTTGGCGGGACGGCGGGCAGCGTTCATGACGTCCACTATACAGATGAAGATACAGATGTCTATACAGTTGTGCATTCAGCAATGGCGTTATCATCCCCCATTGCCTGGCCCGGTCTGCCCATGACGACGCTCTCCCCTCCCCCGTCCGCGGACACGCCGAACGCCCGCAAGGGCGCGATCTCGCGCGAGGACCTGCTGGCCGCCGCGCTCAAACTGATCGGGCCGCACCGCAGCGTGTCCACACTGAGCCTGCGCGAGGTGACCCGCGAGGCCGGCATCGCCCCCAACAGCTTCTACCGCCAGTTCCGCGACATGGACGAGCTGGCGGTGGCGTTGATCGACCTGGCCGGCAGCTCGCTGCGCACCATCATCGGCCAGGCGCGGCAGCGTGCCGCCGGCAACCGCCGCAGCATCATCCTCAGTTCCGTGGAGACTTTCATGGAACAGTTGCGCGCCGACGACAAGCTGCTGCACGTCCTGTTACGCGAGGGCACGGTCGGCTCGGACGCGTTCAAGCATGCGGTGGACCGCGAGCTGAACTATTTCGAGGACGAACTGCGGGTGGACCTGATCCGCCTGGCCGCGCTGGAGGGCGCGCCGCTGCACGAGCCGGCACTGGTGTCCAAGGCGATCACCCGGCTGGTGTTCGCGATGGGCGCCACCGCGATGGACCTGCCGCCGGAGAAGGATCCTGAACTGATCCGGCAGATCACCGCGATGCTGCGCATGATCATCGTCGGCGCGCGCACGCTCGCCGCCGGCTGAGTTCGCGGCGCAGCGGCGTCGCCACCGCAGACAGCCATCGGCACGGGCGCTTGCCCGCATCGTGACATGCCGCCGACATGGCCTTGGCCCCGGCTTTACCTGCGCCTGCCCACCCTCGTCGGACACTCCCCCAACGAGGCATGCACATGGCCGTTCCGAACTATCCCTCGCCGCCGTTCAAGGCGCAGCAGCAATCCTTTCCCGGCAAGACCCAGGCCATGGATCCGAAACCGGATCATGGCGAAGACAGCTATGTCGGCCACGGCCTGCTGCAGGGCAAGCGCACCCTGATCACCGGCGGCGACAGCGGCATCGGCGCGGCGGTGGCGATCGCCTATGCGCGCGAGGGCGCCGACGTTGCCATCGCCTATCTGCCCGACGAGCAGGACGACGCCGAGCGCATCGGCAAGCTGGTTGAGGATGCCGGCGTGCGCGTGCTGCTGCATCCCTGCGACATCAGCGACCGCGCGCAGGCCGAGACGTTGATCAAGACCGTGACCGACGCCTTCGGCGGCCTCGACGTACTGGTCAACAACGCGGCCTACCAGCGCTATTTCCACAGCTTCGACGAGATCACCCTCGACGAGTGGGAAAAGACCTTCGCCACCAACGTGCATGCGCCGTTCCACCTGGTGCGGCTGGCGCTGCCGCACATGCCCGAGGGCGGCTCGATCATCAACACCGCCTCGGTGAACTCGAAGAAGCCCACGCCCAACATCCTTCCGTACTCTGCGACCAAGGGCGCGCTGGCCAACCTGACCATCGGCCTGGCCGGCCTGCTCGCCGAGAAGAAGATCCGCGTCAACGCGGTGCTGCCGGGCCCGATCTGGACTCCGTTTATTCCCACCGGCATGGATGAGGAATCGGTGCGCACCTTCGGGGAGCAGACGCCGTTCGGCCGTCCTGGCCAGCCAGCGGAACTGGCCTCGGCCTATGTGCTGTTGGCTGCAGACACCTCAAGCTATACCTCGGGCACGTTGCTGACCATCTCGGGTGGCGCAGTGACGCTGTAAGGCCGGGAATCGTAAGTGGGCAATCGGGAATGGGAAAAGCGCTGCGGGCTGGCGGCGCTGTAGGTGCGGCTCTGGCCGCGAGAGGCTTTCCCCTGATGTTGTCGCCGTGATCCTCACGCAAGCACACGCATCGCGCCTGCTGCTGTTTCGTTAGCAGGCCACAGATCCAGCGCACTCCCCTCTTTAGGAGCGGCTTCAGCCGCGACAGGCCTTCATGGGAATACCTGTCGCGGCTGAAGCCGCTCCTAAGAGCGCGAGCGCAAAAGACATGCAGCACCCGCGCATCACGCGTATCGCCACCGTGTATATCTCCTCACACGGCATCTCGCACGGCATTCACTCTGCGCTGCAACTGCTCTAACGGCGGCAAGTCTAGGTTGATCGCACAGGGGAAAAACACACGGACGCGCGATGCGATGCAGGTGCGTCGCGCACACCATCTGGAGCGATATCCATGACCCGAAGCAACACCGAACGCTTGTTGAAGTGGCTGCAGGACGCCTACGCCATGGAGCAGGAGGCCAACACCATGCTCACTGCCACCGCCGGCCGCCTGGAGCACTACCCGCAGCTGAAGGCGCGCATCGAGCAGCACGTCGACGAAACCCGCGATCAGTCCGAGCAGGTCAAGCGCTGCATCCAGATCCTCGACGGCTCGGTCCCGACGATCAAGGGTACGGTGGCGAGCGTGATGGCCTCGGTGCACGCCGCCGGCAATTCGATGATGAGCGACGAGGTGGCCAAGAGCCTGGGCGTGAGCTACGCGTTCGAGCATATGGAGATCGCCAGCTACCGTTCCCTGGTGATCGCCGCCAAGGAAGCCGGGCAGACCGAGATCGCCGACATCTGCGCCGCCATCCTCGACCAGGAAATCGCCATGGCCGAGTGGCTGATCGAGCACCAGGAAGCCACGATCCTGGCGTTCCTGAAGCGCGAACGCACCGAAGGCGAAACCGCCAAGCACTGAGCGTCGTCGTGCATCGCACGACGTGCGCACATTCCCCCGCAGCACCCACCCTTCACCCACCGGAGACTCCCCATGGCCGTCAAGACCATCGACGAACTGTTCATCCACGAGCTGTCGGACATCTACAGCGCCGAGAAGCAGCTGACCAAGGCACTGCCGCGGCTGGCACGCGCCTCCACCAACCCGGCGCTGCGCGCGGCGTTCGAAGCACACCTGGAGGAAACCCAGGGCCAGATCGAACGCATCGACCAGATCGTCGAGAAAGGCAACCTGCGCCTGAAGCGGATCAAGTGCGCCGCCATGGAAGGCCTGGTGGAAGAAGGCAAGGAAGTGATCGACTCGATCGAGGCTGGCCCGGTGCGCGATGCCGCGCTGATCGGCGGTGCGCAGAAGGTCGAGCATTACGAGATCGCGTCCTACGGCACGCTCGCCGCCATGGCCAAGCAGCTGGGCATGGACGATGCGTTGAGCCTGCTGCTGGAAACGCTCAATGAAGAGAAGTCCACCGACGAGAAGCTGACCCTGCTGGCCGAGCAGGGCGGCAACGAAGAGGCGGCACGCAAGCGCAAGGCGGCCTGACCGCCCCGGCCGCGGCCCGCCAGCGCGGGTCGCGGCGTCCCAGACGCCTATCCCCACGCGCGGCCCTCGGTCGCGCCATTGCGTCGTCACGACGTTCGGGCGGCACTCCAGGAGAACCCCATGTTCATGCACAACAAGCGGCTGATGTACACGGTCCGCGTGGCACAACCCGATCCGGCGCTGGCCTCGCTGATGCTGGAACAGTTCGGCGGCCCGCAAGGCGAGCTCGCCGCGGCGATGCGCTACTTCACCCAGGCCATCGGCGAGGTCGATCCCGGCCGCAAGGATCTGCTGTACGACATCGCCACCGAGGAGCTCAGCCACCTGGAAATCATCGGCTCGATCATCGCCATGCTCAATCAGGGGCCGAAGGCGATACTGTCCGAAGGCATGGCCGAAGCCGAGGACATGCGCAACCTCACCCGCAACAACAACACCAGCCAGACCCAGCAGATTCTCTACGGCGGCGGCCCGGCGCTGGTCAATTCCAGTGGCGTGCCGTGGAGCGCGGCCTACGTGGACAGTATCGGCGAGCCGACGGCCGACCTGCGCTCCAACATTGCCGCCGAAGCGCGTGCCAAGATCGTCTACGAGCGCCTGATCAACGTCACCGACGATCCGGGCATCGTCGATGCGCTGACCTTCCTGATGACCCGCGAGGTAGCGCACCAGAAATCCTTCGAGAAGGCGCTGTACGCGATCGAGCCGAACTTCCCGCCAGGCAAGCTGCCGGGCGATCCGGCCTTCACCGACCGCTACTACGACATGTCGCAGGGCGACGGCGACATGCAGGGGCCCTGGAACAGCGGCAGCCAATGGGAGTCCATTGCCGACCGCAATCGCCAGGTGGCGGTGGATGGCGGCAGCGGGATGCCCAGCGTGGGCCTGAGCGAACTGGAACAGAGCGCAGTGCAGGCGCTGGCGGCGCGTACGCTGTCGCAGCCGGACAGCGACCCGACCACCGGTGCCGATCTGGGTGCCGGCCCGGGTGCCGGTTCGACCAAGGGCAGCGTGGCGCGCTAGCGCTTCACTGCAGGTTCCACCGCAACGACGCCGACGCCGCGATGCACAAGCATCGCGGCGTTCGCATGTCTGGGCCATTGCCCGTGGTCGACACCGCCCGCGGCGCCGCGATCAATCGCCGGTCTGCCGATGCGGCGCGTGCACCGGCTTGGATTGCGGGGAATCCTTCTGCCGCAGCCAGATGCTCAACACCACCAGCGCGAACACCGCCAGGAACTCGCTCTGCCAGTTCTGCATCGATTCGAACCAGAACTGCGCGCCGCTGGCGTGTTCCCAGAAGGACGGCGGCGGCCGATGCTGCATGGCCTGCTCGGCCACCTCGTGGCGCCAACTGCCCAGTGCATGCAGGACGAAGCTGAGCAGGAACAGCGCACCGAAGGCCAGTGCCAGCGAGCGCTCGTACAGCGCCAGCCAGATGCCGCCGGCGCGCACCGGCCAAGGCGCCGGGCCCGGCGCGACGGCGTCGTCCTCCTGCCCTGGCGACAGCGGCCGCGACTCGGCCGAGCCCCACTGGCGCAGCTTCACCGTCAGCACCACGTACATGCCCATCTGCAGGAACTCGCTCTCCCAGTTCTCGAACAGCGCGCCGATGAAGTGCCCGCTGTGCAGGTACTGCCACATCGGCAGCGCCGCCAGCCCCTGCTGGCGCAGTTCCTCGTTGTAGGCCTGATGGCCGCTCAACGCCTGAGCGGCCATGAACAGCAGGCTCAGCGCCAGCAACACGATCGACAGGCTGTTGCGTTTCCAGAACATCGACTCGGCTCCTCCTCCACCGCCACACTGCCGGCGCGCCGTCGCTGCGACCATAGGCAGCCACAGGCAAAAAGTGGATGAAGAAGCTGGGGCAATACGCCTCGGATGCCAGGCGATGCCATCACCTGCAGGAGCGGCCACGGCGTGGCGGCAGATGCCACCACGCCGCACTGGCTCAGAACTCTTCCCACTCCGCGCTGTCCGCCGGCACGCCCTGGATCGGGCGTGGCTTGGCCGCCACTTGCCGCACCGGGACCGTCGGCTTGGGCTTGGTGGCGACGGCGACAGCCCGCACTGCCGACCTGGCCGGCTGCGGCCTGGCCGCGGGGGCCGGTGCCACGCTGATGGCGGCACCGCCGGCGAGGCGGAACACCGCCACCGCGCGCGCCAGTTCCGCCGCCTGGTCTTCCATGCTCTTGGCCGCCGCGCTGGCTTCTTCCACCAATGCCGCGTTCTGCTGGGTGCCCTCGTCCAGCTGCATCACCGTCTTGCTGACCTGGTCGATGCCCGCGCTCTGCTCGGCGCTGGCCGCGGAGATCTCGGCCATGATGTCGGTGACCCGCTTCACCGAGGCGACCACCTCGGTCATGGTGGTGCCGGCGCGGTTGACCAGGGTCGAGCCCTGCTCCACTTCCTGCACCGAGTCGGAGATCAGGGTCTTGATCTCCTTGGCCGCCGCCGCCGAACGCTGCGCCAGCGAGCGCACTTCCGAGGCCACCACCGCGAAGCCGCGGCCCTGTTCGCCGGCGCGTGCCGCTTCCACCGCCGCATTGAGCGCGAGGATGTTGGTCTGGAAGGCGATGCCGTCGATCACGCCGATGATGTCGGCGATGCGCGCGGACGCGGCGCTGATCGAGGCCATGGTCGCCACCACTTCTTCCACCGCGCGGCCGCCGTGCTCGGCCACCTCGCCGGTGCTCAGCACCAGCTGGTTGGCCTGGCGCGCGCTGTCGGCGTTCTGCTTCACGGTGGACGTCAGCTCCTCCATCGAGGCGGCGGTTTCTTCCAGGCTGGCCGCCTGCTGCTCGGTGCGCACCGACAGGTCGCTGTTGCCGCTGGCGATCTCGCTGGCGGCGGTGTTGATCGAGCCGACCGCGCGCTGGATGCCTTGCACGATGCCGGTCAGTTGCTCGGCGGTGCGGTTGGCGGCGTCGGCGAGCTTGCCGAACGCGCCTTCGTAGCGCACGTCCACGCGCTGCGACAGGTCGCCATCGGCGATCGCCCCCATGATCCGGCCGACGTCGGCCAGGCCGCTGTCGGCCTGGCGCATCAGCCGGTTCAGCGCTTCCACCATTTCCTTGAACGCGAACGCGTAGCGCGCCTCGTCGCCACG
Source organism: Xanthomonas sp. LMG 12462 (assembly GCF_009192885.1). Classification (NCBI taxonomy): domain Bacteria; kingdom Pseudomonadati; phylum Pseudomonadota; class Gammaproteobacteria; order Lysobacterales; family Lysobacteraceae; genus Xanthomonas; species Xanthomonas sp. LMG 12462. Next base: position 34,268 of record NZ_NMPP01000029.1, read on the forward strand.
TGCAGTGAAGTCGCCGCGGGCGGCCGCGTCGGCCAGCCGCGCGATGTCGCCGTTGACCGCCGACAGGTTGGCCTTGACCACGTCCAGCGCCTCGTGCAGCGCGGCGCGCTGTCCCGGCAGCCGGCGCATGTCGCGGCGCAGGTCGCCGCGGCCGTACTCGTCCATGATCGCCATCGCCTCGACGATCGCGTCCAGGTGCTCGAACAGCGCCGTGTTCATGCCGTGCGCGAGCGTGCCGTAGTCGCCGGGGAAGTCCTCCGGCATGCGGTGGCTGATGTCCTCGCCCTGCTGCAGCCGCACCAGGGTCTGCATTTCGCCGTTGAAGCGCTGCAGCTGGGTCTGCATCTGCTGCATGCTGGCCATCAACTGCCCGGTCTCGTCGCGCGACTCGACCTTGATCGGATTGTCGAAGCGGCCCGAGGCGATCGCTTCGGCGGTCCGCGTGGCGCCGCGCAGCGGCGCGACGATGGCGCCGGCGATCAGCCAGCACAGGCCCACCACCAGCGCCACCAGGCCACCACCGATCACGGTGAGGATCTTGGTGAAGCCCATCGCCTGGGCCTGGATGTCCTCGGCATACACGCCCATCGCCAGCACCCAGTTCCACTGCGGGTACAGCGCGGCGTAGCTGATCTTCGGCAGCTGCACCGACTTGCCGGGCTTGGGCGCGGTGTAGTAGCTGAAACCGTCGCCGCTGCGCACCGCCGTCTGGATGTCGCGGTACACGTACTCGCCGGCATCGCTCCTGTAGCCGCTCATGTCGGTGCCGACCGCGCGCTTGGGATGCATGACGATGCGCATCTGCGGGTCGACGATGAAGAAGTAGTCCACGCCGCCGTTGGTCTTCATGTCGGCCAGCGCGCCCTTGGCCGCTGCCTGCGCCTGCGCCTCGGTCATCTCGCCGTGCTTGGCCAGATCGGCGTAGTGCTGCATCACGCTCAGGCCCATGTCGACCTGGGTCTTGACGCTTTGCTTGCGCGCATCGATCAGGTTGAGATATTGCAGGCGCGCCGCGGCAACGGCGAGCAGGATCACGCCAAGCGCGATCAGCGTGCACAGCACGATGAACTTGCGCGCCATGGGCAGATTGGCGATATGGCGGCGCAGAAATTGGATGGGATTCATGGCGTAGAAAGCAGAGAACGGAATTTTGTATCGGCCAGCGCGCGCTCGAACTTGAACTGCGAAGTGCTTCGCCAGAGCAACGCGCACCACAGTTTCACGCTGCAGCCGGCTTCCGTCAGGCCAGTGCGGCATCCATCGGCGCGCTCGCGGACGGCACGCCGGCGGCGTGCGGCTCCCACACCAGGCGATGGAAATCGAAGCCCTGCTGCAACCGCGGCTTGACCACGTTGAAGTACGGCGAGACGTCGAAATCGCGCGGCAGCGTCAGGCTGTGATGGCGCGGATGCAGGATCTCCGCGTCTTCTCCGGCATCGCTTCCCGTCGGCGGCGCCTGGTCGATTTCCGGCAGGATGGGATAGCGGATCGCGCCGAACGCCTGCGCCAGCAACGTCGAGCAGATCGCCCGGGTCGGCTCGCCGCTGCCCAGCTCCAGGAAGCGCCGCTTCACCGACGACGGCAGCGGCGGCGTGCGGATCAGGTAGCGCGCCAGATCGAAGATGTTCTTCAGGTCGTAGCTGTTGCCGACCCGCGAGACCATGTACTCCACCACGGTCTCGATCTCCTGCACGCTCAACCCGACCGGACGGCAGATGCGCGTGTGCAGGCCGGCGAACTCGCTCAATCCCACCAGGCGCACGCCGACGTTGATGTCGACATCGCAGAACAGCGGCGCTTCCTCGCCGGGAAGCGCGGCCACGTGGTCGCCGATGTACAGCGCCGCGTGCGACCAGGTGGACTGGCTCAGGTACTTGATGGCGGTGGAGAAGCGGCTGTTGCCCTCGACCAGCAACACGTCGCCCTTGCGTAGCGTGGCGCGCAACAGCTGCGGCGGGCTGGTCGGCAGTTGCGAGCCATGGCGGCGCGGCTTGGACAGGAACTTGGCCAGGTGACGGCCCAGCAAACGTGGCAAGGACAGCATGCGCGTTCCCCCGAGGGACGGCCGCTTCGGCGAAACGGCTCCGCTATCCGCAATGGCGGCCATGCGCTGGATTTCTTGAATGGCGTGCCGGCGCCAGCGACCGGCTCACGGTTGCCGCAGGATCGACAGCTCCACGAACTGCGCGCTGCTGGAACGCAGGTAGACCGCATAGCGGCCACGGCCCGGCACTTGCACCAGAAAGCGGTCTCCCGGCACCGGCTGGAGCTTGTCGACCGCGGCCGCACCCAGCGGCGCGATCCGCAGCCGCACCTTGGCATCGTCCTGCGCTGGCGTGAGATTGGCGATGGTCAGCGCGCCATCGAAGAGGGTGCGGCTCTCGCCCGGCAACAGACTCAGCATCAGCGACATCGCCGCGGCCTTGGCGTCGCAGGCACCGGCCTGCGCCTCGGCCAGCTGCCGCTGCAGCGGCTTGACCTCCACGTACTGCACGAAGCCGTAGGTCGCGCCGATCACCACCAGCACTGCCGAGACCTCGGCGGCGGTGCGCTTGAACGAGAGTGCTTGCCACCATGTCTGCGCCGGCGGGGGCGGCGTCTGTCGGGTCGTTCGAGCCATGCATCACGGTATCGATGCCGCCATGCCGCTGTCTGCCAGCACGGCTGACATCGCCGCGCACGGCCGCGTTCGTCTACCTGGCGATACAGACGCGACGCCACGTGCCTCGCGATAGGCGCCGCCCCAAGCACGGACATCGCGCGATGGCGCGGCATGGCCTCGCGCCTACGCAACTCCCAGCAGGCGATGACGCGTCTTTCGGAGGTTTCGAAACCACGGATCGTCGACGCGCAGGGAGAACCGCCCACGCATGTTGCGCCGCAACTTGACGCATCGAGCGCCCGGGCGGAGTCTTGGCATGAAATTTCGAAATTATTTTCGCAATCCGAAATTCACTTGTCAAGCGACAGGATCGGGCGGGTCGAGCAAGCTGGCGATTCCCCCGGGTCCTCCAGGAACTGCAGATGATCAAGACGACTTCCCAGCGCGCGGCCAGCGCCGCGCCCGACGACGGCGACGAGGCCGGGGACAAGAAGCTGCGCAGCACCGTGCAGTCGCTGGCCAAGGGCTTTCGCGTGCTCGAGGCGTTCTCGTCCGAGCACGAGGAACTGTCGCTGAGCCAGATCGCGGCCCTGGCCCGGCTCGATCCCGGCACCACTTTCCGCATGCTCAACACCCTGGTCGAGCTGGGCTACGTGCACCGCGTGCCGGAGAGCCGCCGCTTCCGCCTGACCCTGAAGGTGCTCGACCTCGGCTTCCACGCCATCGCCCGCCGCGATCTGCGCAGCGTGGTGCGGCCGCTGCTGCGCACGCTGGTCAGCGACGTCAACGAGGCGGCCAGCTTCGCGGTGCTGCAAGGCCCCGACGTGCTCTACATCGAGCGCGTGCGCGCCGGCATCACCCGCCTGGGCGTGGACATCCGCATCGGCACCACCGTGCCCAGCACCCGCACCGCGATCGGCCTGGCGATGCTGGCGCACCTGGCGCCGGCAGAAGTGACGCGGGTGACCGGGGTCGACGTGCAGGGTGCGCAGACGCCGGAGATCGCCACGATCCGGCGCACCTTCGACAGCATCCGCCGCGACCGCTACGTGATCCTGGAATCGATGCTGACGGAGGGCCTGCGCGTGCTGGCGGTCCCGGTGCTGGATGCGGACGACTATCCGCTCGGCGCGATCAGTGTCGCCGCGCCGTCGGTGCGCACCAGCCACGCCGAACTGCTGGAGACCGCCCTGCAGCCGACGCTGCAGGCCGCCAAGGACATCGCCTTCGCGATCCAGGCCAGCGGGAGTGTTGCCGTGACCGCCCCCAGCACCTGATCCGCCCGGGCCACCGCCCGGCCCTCCCTGTCCGTCTCGCTGCGTGGACGCTTCGGCGCCCGCGTCGGGGTCCCCTTGTCCTGCGAAAGGCAGCCACGATGCTCATGTCCACCACAGCCCCTGCCCCCACCGCCAACGCCACCGCCCGCACCCCGTCCATCGCCGAGGCGCAGGCGGAGATCGGCGCACGCCTCGAACGCCTGCCGATCACCCGCAAGGTGTGGTGGGCGCGCAACATCGTCGGCGCCGCCACGTTCTTCGACGGCTACACGGTGATCGCCATCGCCTACGCGATGCCGGTGCTGACCAAGGAATGGCAGCTGTCGCCGGCGCAGATCGGCACGATCCTGTCGGCCGGCTACCTGGGCCAACTGCTGGGCTCGGTGTTCTTCGGCTGGCTGGCCGAGCGCATCGGCCGGCTGCACGTGCTGCTGTTCACCATCCTGCTGTTCGTGTCGATGGACGTGGCCTGCCTGTTCGCCGGCAGCGCCGCGACGATGATCGCGTTCCGCTTCGTCCAGGGCATCGGCACCGGCGGCGAGGTGCCGGTGGCCAGCGCCTACATCAACGAACTGATCGGTTCGAAGAAGCGCGGCCGCTTCTTCCTGCTGTACGAGGTGATGTTCCTGCTCGGCCTGGTCGCCGCTGGCGGCATCGGCTACTTCCTGGTGCCGGCCTACGGCTGGAAGGCGATGTTCATGGTCGGGCTGATCCCTGCGGCGATCATGATTCCGCTGCGTTTCTTCATGTTCGAATCGCCGCGCTGGCTGGCCTCCAAGGGCCGCTACGCCAAGGCCGACGCGATCGTGGCCGAACTGGAGCGCAGCGCCGAGCGCCACCATGGCCCGTTGCCGGCGCCGGTGTTCGACCGCAGCGCGCTGCCCAAGGCGCAGCGCTCGGACTGGCGCGAGCTGTTCGGCAGCGTCTATCGCAAGCGCACCCTGGTGATCTGGAGCCTGTGGTTCTGCTCCTACCTGGTGGCCAACGGCATCATCACCTGGCTGCCGACGCTGTACCGCACGCACTTCGGGCTGTCGCTGCAGCAGAGCATCGCCTATGGTTTCTTCACCTCGTTGGCCGGCGTCGCCGCCGCAGTGGCCTGCGCGCTGTCGATCGACAAGGTCGGACGCAAGCGCTGGTATGGGCTGGCGTTCGTGGCCGGCGGCGTGCCGCTGCTGGCGCTGGCGGCGCTCGGCGGCACCTCGGCGCCGCAGGTGCTGGTGTTCGCGGCGCTGGGCTATGCCGCGGTGCAGACCATCACCTTCTCGCTGTACCTGTATTCGGCAGAGCTCTACCCCACCCGCATCCGCGCCATCGGCACCGGACTGGGCAGCGCCTGGCTGCGCCTGGGCTCGGCCTGCGGGCCGCTGCTGGTCGGCGCGGTGATCGCCGGACTCGGCATCCGCTACGTGTTCGCCGCCTTCGCTGCCGTGCTGCTGGTCGGCGCCGTCGTGACCTGGCGCTTCGCCCTGGAAACCAAGGGCAAATCGCTGGAACAGCTGTCGCCCTGAACGCATCGCCGGCACTGCCGCCGGCGCATCGCGCCACACCTCCGCACCACCCCCGTCGGACCCTGCGTTCGATTCCATCCCCCGTTGATCCAAAGAAGAGGAAATGAGCATGAGCACCATCGACCTGAAAGGCCTGGTCCCCGCCCCGGTCACCCCGTTCACCCGCGACGGCGCCGTCGACTATCCCGCGATCAAGCGCATCGGCGCCTGGCTCGGCGGCATCGACGGGGTCAAGGGCCTGACCGTGCTCGGCCACGCCGGCGAAGGCACGTTCCTGGAGCGCGACGAACAGGCCAAGGTGATCACCGCCTTCCGCGACGCCGTCGACGGCCGCATCCCGATCATCGCCGGCATCACCCTGGAAGGCACCCGCGTCGCCGCCGACGAAGCCAAGCGCGCGGTCGCCGCCGGCGCCTCCGCCGGCCTGATCTATCCGTCGCACGGCTGGCTGCGCTTCGGCTACCAGAAGGGCGCGCCGCAGGACCGCTACAAGGCCATCCACGAGGCCAGCGGGCTGCCGATGATCCTGTTCCAGTACCCGGACGCGACCAAGGCCACCTACGACCTGGAGACGTTGCTGGAGATCGCCGCGCTGCCGGGCGTGGTCGCGATGAAGAACGGCGTGCGCAACATGAAGCGCTGGGACACCGAGATCCCGGTGTTTCGCAAGGAGCGCCCGCACGTGCCGGTGCTGACCTGCCACGACGAGTATCTGCTGCACACCATGTTCGACGTGGATGGCGCGCTGGTGGGCTACGGCTGCATCGCCCCGGAGCCGCTGCTGGAGATGATCGCCGCGGGCAAGGCCAAGGACTACGCCAAGGCGCGCGCACTGCACGACCGCCTGCTGCCGGTGACCAAGAGCGTCTATCACCGCGGCTCGCACATGGAAGGCTCGGTGGCGCTGAAGTGGGCGCTGGTCGCGCGCGGCCTGCTCGACCACGCCACGGTGCGTTCGCCGCTGCTGCCGCTGGCCGAGGGCGCCGACAAGGAGATCGCTGCGGCGATGGCCGCCGCCGGCCTCGGCAAGGTGGGCTGACCCGCACGGGTTGCCTCCAGCTCGATGGGCCGCGCAGTTGCGCGGCCCATCCGCTGCGGCGATGGCGTGCGCCTCGGCGCAGCGCAACGCGTTCCGGTCTGCCCTCGCGTTTCTTTGCCGGTCCCCCCACAGGTCTGCACACAGGCGTGCCCGTCGCCGACGGACGCGACGCCGTGCTGCGGCTCCACGACCGGAAGGTGTCTTCCCTTCGCGCACTGCCGCGTCGCCGCGCACCCACCGCGCACGTCCGGCGAGTGCTTCGTCTCGTCCGTGGAGCGTCCCATGTCCCGTTCTCTTTCCTGCGTCTCGTTGCTGGTGGCTGCGGCCGCCCTGCCGGCCTCCGCCATTGCCGCCGACACCACGCAATGGCTCGACGACCACGGCATCGCGCCGCGCCTGGTCTGGTCCAACGACTATGCGCGCAACGTCGACGGCGGCCTGTCGCGCGGCGACCGCAACGCCGGCGGCGTGGTCGCCGGCGCCGACCTGGATCTGCAACGCCTGTTCGGCATTCCCGGTGCCACGCTGCATGTCACCGGCGCCCGGTACTACGGCGACAGCCTGTCGCAGCGGCAGATCGGCAACGGCGTCAAGGTGCAGGGCTATTGGTACCCGCAGCAGCAGGCGCAACTGGCGCAACTGACCTGGGAACAGACCTTCGCCGACGGGCGCTGGCAACTGGTCGCTGGGCGCATGAACACCACCTGGCAATTCGCGCGCAGCCGCTACGGCTGCCGCTTCGTCAGCGCCTCGGACTGTCCGTTCCAGCTGAGCCAGGCCGATGGCGGCTTCGTCGGCTTTCCCTACGTGAACTGGGGCGCGAAGCTGCGCTACAAGCCCGACGCCACCTATGTTTCGGTGGGCGCATTCGAACTGAACCCGCAGCGCAAGAACAACCACGGCCTGGACTGGAGCACCGCCGACAGCAGCGGCGTGCTGGGCACGCTCGAGGTCGGCTACGAACCCGATCCCGCACGGGGCAAGGGCGCACCGCGCTACCTCGCCGGCCTCTGGTACAACTCGGCCGACTACAGCGACCTGCGCTACAACCAGGCCGGCGGCCTGCGCGGGCTGGTCGGCGGCCCGGCGCGCCTGTACGACGGCGGACGCTGGGGCGCGTATGCGCTCGGCGAACGCGCGCTGTACCGGCCGCTGGGCATGGCCAGCAAGCGCATGCTGGTCGCCTTCGGCAACATCGCCGCCCCGTTCGACAAGCACCAGGTCTACGACCTGCAGGTGACCGCCGGGCTGTACTACAGCGGCCCGTTCGCGGCACGGCCCGGCGACGGCATGGGCGCGATCGCGCACTACTATCGCTTCAGTGCGGACCAGCAGGGCTACATGAAAGACGTGCTGCGCAAGCGCGGCGCAGCCGCGGACATCGCGCGCAACGAACTCATGTTCGAACTCAACTACAGCTATCGCATCGCGCAGACGCCGCTGTTCCTGGTGCCGAACGTGCAGTACATCGTCCATCCCGACATCCTGGGCAATCCCGCGGCGCGCCGTGCGCCCGACGATGCGCTGGTGATCGGCTTGCGGGTGATGCTCAACATGGGTGGGCTGGGCACGCCGAAGTGAGGCCGCACTTGGCACCGGCCGGGGAGCGATATCGCGGCAGCCGAGGCAGGCGCGCACGCACGCTTGCGCCGCTGGCGGTTAACCTTCCCTCCCCTTGCGTCATCCGGATCGCGCCTCAATGGCCAACCCCTACTACCGTGGCCCCGTCAGCGACCATTTCGATGGCGTACGCTTCTTCAACCCCGGCCAGCCCACCATCGACAACGCGCTGGGCAAGGTCCTGCGCTGGAAAGCGGCCATGGGCGCGGTGCGCTGGCCCGCGCAGGTCGCGGTGACGCCGGCCATGCCTGCACCGCGGCACGACGGCCTGCGCATCACCATGGTCGGCCACGCCACGCTGCTGATCCAGGCCGCCGGCCTCAACCTGCTCACCGACCCGGTGTGGTCGCAGCGCGCCAGCCCTTCGCAGATCGCAGGGCCCAAGCGGGTAACGGCACCGGGCATCCGCTTCGCGGACCTGCCGCCCATCGATGCGGTGCTGCTGAGCCACAACCACTACGACCACTTCGACCTGGCGACCTTGCGCACGCTGCACGACGCGCACCAGCCGCTGTTCGTGATGCCGCTGGGCAACGACGTCCTGCTGCGCAAGCGCGTGCCCGATGCGCGTATCGCCACCGGCGACTGGCACGACCGGCTGCCGATCGGCGACACCGCGACGGCGACACTGACCCGTGCCAACCATTGGTCGAGCCGCGGCATCGCCGACCGCAGGATGGCGCTGTGGTCTGGCTTCTTCATCGAGACGGCGCGAGGATCGGTGTGGTTCGCGGGAGACACCGGCTACGGCGATGGCGCCATCTTCCGCGAGATCCGCGACCGGCACGGCGCGCCCGACGTGGCGTTGATCCCGATCGGCGCCTACGCGCCGCGCTGGTTCATGGCGCCGCAGCACATCGACCCCACCGAAGCGGTGCGGATCTTCCGCGACACCGGCGCGCGGCGCGCGCTCGGCATCCACTGGGGCACCTTCCAGCTCACCGACGAAGGGCGTGATGAGCCGCGCGAAGCGCTGGCCGCCGCACTGCACCTGGCCGGCATCGCCGCAGCGGACTTCGTCGCCGCCGAGCCGGGGCAGGCGTTCGACTTCGCCGATTTGGCGCCTTGACGTGCGTAGAAGTGAAGCATGCGGGCGACAATGGACGCTGCTTCTTAAGGCCGGTTGCCTGAGATCCCCCCGCAGGAGCGTTCCGTCGTCACGACGCGGCGAACCGCCGCGGTCGCGCAATTCGCCCTCGCGACGCAGAGAGAGCGCAGGTGCAGACGGCTACACTCGCGCTCCCGCCCACCAGGACACCGTCATGCGCGACCTCAGCCCGCTGCCTTCCATCGCCCTCGGCCGCTATCGCCACTTCAAGGGCGGCGAATACGAGGTGCTGGGCGTGGTCCGCAGCAGCGAGACGCTGGAACCGCTGGTGCTGTATCGGCCGCTGTACGGCGAAGGCACGCTGTGGGTGCGGCCGTATCCGATGTTCATCGAGCAGGTGGAGATCGATGGCGTACGCCGCCCGCGCTTCGCGCCGATCGACGCGGACGCCTGAGCACGGCGCAGGCGACCGCGCCGCGCCCGACGCGAGACGCTAGCGCTTGGCCGCGCTGTCCACGTCGCTCTTGGTCGCGGCGTGATCCTGTGCCGGGCGGTTGCGGTTCTTCTTGGCGCGCGTGACCAGATACAGCATCGCGGCGATCAGCAGGACGAACAGTCCGGCGACCCAGGGCATCAGCGTGGTGTCCATTCGACACTCCAATTCGGTTGCACAGCGGTCACCAGACCACACCCGCAGTGAAGGCCTTGGCTAGTGCGACGGTGAGGTCGGCGTCGTGCCGGCGCATCGCATGCGCACGATGGGCGGTTCCGTCGCGCAGTCCTGAGCCGCCGCGACGGCGTCCTTTACGACGGCCTTCGCGACAGGCACAGCATCACTTGGGTTTGCGACCAGGCGCATTCCGCACGCCGCGGCGATCGCGCTGTCGATGCCTGAGAGGCCCTGGCCGAGACGTTCGCAGGACGGGCAAGCCATTCGAATCTCAGGCCTTCGGAGCGCACCGGCCGCCGTGCCGGCCAAGCCGCCCAGCGCACGCCGAATCGACCGGGACACATTGACATACGCCCTGTACGCAAATAACGTACGCCACGTATGTGAATGAAGGCCCGCCCATGCACCAGCGCCGCAGCCGCCGCGAGATGATCGAGACCACCCGCGCCAGCCTGCTGGCTGCGGCGCGGCAGGCGTTCGCCACGCACGGCTTCGCGCACACCTCGATGGACGTGTTGACCGCCGAGGCCGGTCTTACCCGTGGCGCGCTGTATCACCACTTCGGCAGCAAGGACGGCCTGCTGATCGCGGTCATCGAGCAGATCGAGGCCGAGGTGGGCCTGCGCCTGCAGGCGGTGTCCGACGCCGCGCCCACGCCGTGGGACGGTTTCCGTCGCCGCTGCCGCACCTACCTGGAACTGGCGCTGGAACCGGAGATCCGCCGGATCATCCTGCAGGACGCGCGCGCCGTGTTCGGCGACGTGCCGCCGGCGGCGCAGTCGGTGGGCATCGCCGCGCTGCAGGCGGCGCTGGAAGCCCTGATCGCCGCCGGCACGGTGGCGCCGCTGCATGCCGGGGTGATGGCACGCATGCTCTACGGCGCGATCACCGAGGCGGCGTTCTGGATCGCCGAGCCGGACGCCGACCTGCATGCACGGCTGGCCGACGCGCTGGACGCCCTGGACCGGCTGCTCGACAGCCTGCGCACGCCCTGATTCCGCAGCACTCCCCGCCTCGCCACTCGACCAGGATCACGCACATGCACTGGCGCAATACCGCACAGCGCTTCGGCGCCCTCGCCAAGCTGTTCCACTGGACCACCGCCGCCGCCTTCATCGGCGCCTATGCGGTGGTGTACTACGTCATCTGGTTCATGGACGACACCTCCGACGCCTCGCTGCCGGTGCTCAACATCCACTGGGTGCTGGGCCTGCTGGTCGGGTTCCTGGTGCTGCCGCGGCTGTTGTGGCGCTGGCTGGACGTGCAACCGGACGATCCGCCGGGCTCGGCGCTGGAACACCGGCTCGCGCATCTGGCGCATTGGGGTCTGTACGCGCTGCTGATCGTGATGCCGCTGACCGGCTACATCGGCACCGGCGCGCCGACCGACCTCGGCCTGTTCCGCATTCCCGGCTTCAACGAGACCGCGCTGTTCGGCTGGATCAGCCGCACCTGGCACCTGAGCTGGGAGGCGTTCGAAGCGCCGATCGACGTGGTGCACCACTTCATCGGCAAATGGATCGCATGGGTCGTCGTACTGCTGCACGTGGCCGCCGCGCTGTTCCATCACTGGGTCCGGCGCGACGAGGTGCTGACCCGCATGCTGCCGGGGCGTACACCGCGCGTGCGCAGCGACGCGACCTCCGCCTGAGCCAACGCGCCTCTAGCGCGACGCCGGCACCTGCGCTGTGCGCGTCGCGGCCTCCACTGGCGCCAGCGGCCAGCGCACTTCGAACCGCGTGCCGCTGCCGGCCGGCAGGCACAGCGCATCGCCGCCATGCGCCACGGCGATGGCCTTGACCACCGCCAGGCCCAGGCCGCTGCCGCCGCTCTTGCGCGAACGCGACGGATCGCCGCGGCGGAACGCATCGAACACCCGCGCGGCGATCTCCGGCGCGATGCCGGGGCCGGTGTCTTCCACGAACAGCACGCACTGGCCCGCGTCCGCCTGCACGCCCACCCGCAGCGGGCCCGGCTCGGCATAGTGCTGCGCGTTTTCGAGCAAGGCCATCAGCGCCTGGCGGATGCGCACCGCATCGCACAGCACCGGCGTGCGCAGCGCCAGCACGGGTTCCAGCACCAGCCCGCGCGCGTCCAGGCTGGCGCCGAAGGCATGCAGCACGGCCTCCACTTCCCGCGCCAGGTCGGCCGGCGCCGGCTGCAACTCCAGGTGCCCGCTGTCGGTGAGGCTGAGCACGCGCAGGTCCTCGATCAGCCGGTTCAGGCCTTCCACCTGCCGCAGCAGGCTCTCGAACGCCGCCACGTCCGGCGCGAACACGCCTTCGGCCAGGCCCTGCAGGCGCCCGCGCAGGATCGTCACCGGCGTGCGCAGTTCGTGGGCGACGGCGGCATTCCAGAATGCGCGCTCGCGGGTCATCGCCTGCAGGCGGTCGGCCATAGCGTTGAAGTCGCGCACCAGCTGCGCGGTCTCGCCCAGCGCATGCGCATCCATGCTCGCGCGTGCGTGCAAGTTGCCCTGGGCGACTTCGCGCAGGCTGTGCGCCACCGAGTTCAACGGGGTGAGGATGCGCCGCGACAGCCGCACCGCCACCGCCACCGCGATCGCCACGGCCAGTGCCGCGGTGGCGCCGATCCACATCATCTCCACCCGCGACGGCACCCAGGTGTCGGAGATGCTGTTGGGCTGGTAGGCCGCCGCCAGCGCGTAGAACACGTAGGAGCCGACCACCGACAGCAGGATGATCCACAGCGCCAGCGCGCCCAGCGACAGGATGACCTGGCGGCGCAGCCCAGGGGCGCGATTCATGCGCCGGATCCGAACCGGTAGCCGACGCCGCGCACGCTGGCCGGCGTGCCCTGCACGCCCAGCGCCTCCAGCTTCTTGCGCAGCTTGCTCATGTGGCTGTCGATGGTGCGCTCCTGGGTGTCGCCTTCCGGCAGGCAGGCGTCGAGCAGTTCGGCGCGGCTGAACACCCGCTTCGGCGCGCGCATCAGCCGCACCAGCAGCTTGAACTCGGTGAGCGTGAGGTCCAGCGTGTGCCGCTGCTCGCCCACCCGCACGCTGGCCTCGTGCTGGTCCAGATCGACATGGAAGGCGCCCACGCGCAGGCTGCGCGCCTCCTCGGCGCCGTTGCCGCGGATGCGCCGCAGCACCGCCTGCACCCGCGCCACCACCTCGGCCGGGTTGAACGGCTTGACCACGTAGTCGTCGGCGCCCAGGCGCAGGCCCATCAGCTTGTCGATGTCCTGGTCCAGCGCGGTGAGCATGATCACCGGGGTCTCGCCCCGGTGGCGCAGTTCGGCAAGCACCTTCCAGCCGTCCGCCGCCGGCAGTTGCACATCCAGCAGGATCAGATCCGGATCCAGCGCCAGGTGCAGATCCAGCGCGGCGCGGCCATCGGCGGCGTGCGCGCTGCGCAGCCCGCTGCGCGCCAGGTAGGCGCTGAGGATCTCGGCGATCTCGCTCTCGTCTTCGGCGATCAGGACCAGCGGCGCGGACGCGGGCACGGCGGCGCCCGGAGAGGAAACGGACATGGAGGCAGCGAAGGCGCATCGGCCCGGACGGGCGGATCTCCATCATATCTCCACATCGCATCGAACGCCGCGCAACCCGCGGCCGCGACCATGCGCGGCTTTGGCGTCCGCCGCATCCGCGGCGGCAGCGACGAGGCACGAGGCATGGGCATGCGGCAACAGGTATGGACTCTGGGACTCGGCGGCGCGCTGGCGTTGGCCCTGGCGGGCTGCGGCGGCGGCGCGCAGCCGCAGGCGGTGGCCGCGCCGGTACAGGTCACCGCGGTGACCCTGCACCCTGCGCCGATGACGGTGAGCGTGGACCTGCCCGGCCGCGTGGCCGCGCTGCGCAGCGCACAGATCCGCCCACAGGTCGGCGGCATCGTGCAGCGTCGCTTCTTCGAGCAGGGCGCCGATGTGCGGCGCGGCGATGCGCTGTTCCAGATCAACCCGGCACCGTTCAAGGCCGACATGGACACCGCCGCAGCCGCACTGCACCGTGCCGAGGCCGCGCAGGTGCTGGCCGACGTGCAGCATGCCCGGCTACAGCGGCTGGTCGAATCCGGCATGGTCAGCCGGCAGATGTACGACGACGCCGCCTCGCAGCGCAGCCAGGCCGCCGCGGCGGTCGCCGAGGCCAAGGCGACGCTGTCGCGGCGGCGCCTGGACCTGGCCTTCGCCACCGTCGACGCGCCGATCGACGGCCGCATCGACCAGGCACTGCTCACCGAGGGTGCGCTGGTCTCGCCCAGCGACAGCGCGCCGATGGCGGTGATCCAGCAGATCGACCAGGTCTACGTCGACGTGCGCCAGTCCGCCAGCGACCTGGACCCGCTGGATCCGGCCGCGCGCGCGCAGGCCACCGGCGACGACGGCCTGCCGGCGCAGATCCTCGACCGCAGCGGCACGCCCTCGGGACTGAGCGGGCGCGTGCTGTTCTCCGGCATCACCGTCGATGCCGGCACCGGCGATGTGCTGCTGCGCATCCTCGTCGACAACCCGCAGCGGCGCCTGTTGCCCGGCATGTACGTGCGGGCGCGGGTGCCGCGCGCCCACTACGCGCAGGCGCTGCGCGTGCCGCAGCAGGCGGTCACCCATGTCGGCAAGCGCGCGCAGGTGTGGGTGCTGGACGCCAATGCGCAGGTGCGCAGCGCGACGGTGCAGCTGGGCGAACTGGTGCAGGGGCACTACCGTGTCGTCGCCGGCCTGCAACCCGGGCAGCAGGTAGTGGTCGAAGGCATCGACCGGCTCAGCACCGGCGCCCGGGTGAAGGCGCGTGCGTGGCAGCCGCCGGTGGTCGCCACCGCCGCCGCGGACTGAACCGGGAACGCCGCCATGCCACAGTTCTTCATCGAACGCCCGGTCTTCGCCTGGGTGATCGCGCTGTTCATCGTGCTGTTCGGCACCCTGGCCATCGGCCAGCTGCCGGTGGCGCGCTATCCCTCGGTGGCGCCGCCCTCGGTGTCGCTGATCGCGTCCTACCCCGGCGCCACGCCGCAGACCCTCAACGACTCGGTGGTGAGCCTGGTCGAACGCGAGCTGTCGGGGGTCAAGAACCTGCTGTACTTCGAGTCCACGGTGGACACCTCGGGCAGCGCGCAAATCACCGCCACCTTCAAGCCCGGCACCAATGCGGAGCTGGCGCAGGTGGACGTGCAGAACCGCATCAAGGCGGTGGAGCCGCGCCTGCCGCAGGCGGTGCGGCAGAACGGCCTGCAGGTGGAATCGGCCGCGTCCGGCTTCCTGATGCTGGTCGGCCTGACCTCGCCGGACGGCCGCTA
The DNA here is from genome assembly GCF_009192885.1 of Xanthomonas sp. LMG 12462. Taxonomy (NCBI): domain Bacteria; kingdom Pseudomonadati; phylum Pseudomonadota; class Gammaproteobacteria; order Lysobacterales; family Lysobacteraceae; genus Xanthomonas; species Xanthomonas sp. LMG 12462. The sequence goes on from NZ_NMPP01000029.1 coordinate 49,290, forward strand.
CGACGAAGTGGCGCTCAACGACTACCTGGCCCGCAACATCGTGCAGGAACTGCGGCGCATCGACGGCGTCGGCCGTGTGCAGCTGTTCGGCGCCGAGCAGGCCATGCGCGTGTGGGTGGACCCGGACAAGCTCGTCGCCTACGGCATGACCATGACCGAACTGGCGCAGGCGATCGAACAGCAGAACGCGCAGATCGCGCCCGGCCGCCTCGGCGACGAGCCGACCGTGCGCGGACAACGCCTGACCGTGCCGCTGACCGTGGCCGGACAACTGACCACGCCCGCGCAGTTCGCCGCCATCGTGCTGCGTGCCGACAGCGGCGGCGCGCGGGTGACCCTGGGCGACGTGGCGCGGGTGGAGCTGGGCGCACAATCCTATGGCTTCTCCAACCGCGAGGACGGCGCTCCCGCCACCAGCGCGGCGATCCAGCTCTCGCCCGGCGCCAATGCGGTGCGCACCGCGCAGGCGGTGAAGGCGCGGCTGGCGGAACTGGCCGCGAGTATGCCGACCGGCATGCGCTATTCGATCCCGTTCGACACCGCGCCGTTCGTGAAGCTCTCGATCAAGCAGGTGGTCAAGACCCTGCTCGAAGCGATGGTGCTGGTGTTCCTGGTGATGTACCTGTTCCTGCAGAACGTGCGCTACACGCTGATCCCGGCCATCGTCGCGCCGATCGCACTGCTGGGCACCTTCGCGGTGATGCTGCTGGCCGGTTTCTCGATCAACGTGCTGACGATGTTCGGCATGGTGCTGGCGATCGGCATCATCGTCGACGACGCCATCGTGGTGGTGGAGAACGTCGAGCGGATCATGGCCAGCGAAGGCCTGCCGCCGCGGCAGGCCACGACCAAGGCGATGCGCGAGATCACCGGCGCGGTGGTCGGCATCACCCTGGTGCTGACCGCGGTGTTCATCCCCATGGCCTTCGCCAGCGGCTCGGTGGGCGTGATCTACCAGCAGTTCACCCTGGCGATGGCGGTGTCGATCCTGTTCTCGGCGTTCCTGGCGCTGACCCTGACTCCGGCGCTGTGCGCCACCCTGCTGCGCCCGATCGCGCCCGGCCATCATGCCAAGCGCAGATTCTTCGGCGCGTTCAACCGCGGCTTCGAGCGCCTGACCGGCAGCTATGCCGCACGCGTGGCGCGGCTGCTGCGGCGCAGCGCGCGGGTGCTGGCGGTGTTCGCGGTCCTGTGCGTGGCGTTGGTCTTCGCCATGCGCGTGCTGCCCTCGGCGTTCCTGCCGGAAGAGGACCAGGGCTACTTCATGACCTCGATCCAGTTGCCCACCGATGCCACCAGCGAGCGCACGCTGGCGGTGGTCAAGGCGTTCGAGCGGCACGTCGCCACGCGCCCGGCGCTGGCCTCCAACCTGGTGATCCTGGGTTTCAGCTTCTCCGGCTCGGGCACCAACGCGGCCATGGCCTTCACCATGCTCAAGGACTGGGACCAGCGCGACGGCGCCACCTCCAGCGACGAAGCCGACCGCGTGCAGCAGGCCATGGCCGACCTGCCCGAGGGCACGGTGATGAGCCTGCTGCCGCCGGCCATCGACGAGCTCGGCACCTCTTCCGGCTTCACCCTGTACCTGCAGGACCGCGGCAACCGCGGCGAGGCCGCGCTGATGGCGGCGCAGGCGAAGCTGCTGCAACTGGCCGCGGACAGCACGGTGGTCAGCGGCGTGTATCAGGACGGCCTGCCGCCGGGCAAGAGCATCCGCCTGGAGATCGACCGCCAGCATGCCGAAGCCATGGGCCTGCCGTTCTCCGCGATCAGCAACACCCTGTCGGCGGCGATGGGCTCGCTGTACGTCAACGACTTCCCCAACGCCGGGCGCATGCAGCAGGTGATCCTGCAGGCCGACGCCGCGTCGCGCATGCAACTGGACGACGTGCTGGGCCTGCGCGTGCGCAGCACGGAGGGCGGCATGGTGCCGCTGCGCGAAGTGGTGACCGCCACCTGGACCGACGCACCGCAGCAGCTGGCGCGCTTCCAGGGCTTCCCGGCCGTGCGCATCACCGGCGGCGCTGCGCCTGGCGTGTCCAGCGGCGCGGCCATGGCCGAGATGGAACGGCTGGCCGCGCAGCTGCCGCCGGGCTTCGCCGTGGCCTGGACCGGGCAATCGCTGCAGGAGCGGCAGTCGGCCGCGCAGGCGCCGCTGCTGATGCTGCTGTCGGCACTGGTGGTGTTCCTGGTGCTGGCGGCGCTGTACGAGAGCTGGACGATCCCGCTGTCGGTGATGCTGGTAGTCCCATTGGGCCTTCTAGGCGCGGTGGCCGCGGTGATGCTGCGCGGCCTGCCCAACGACGTGTTCTTCAAGGTCGGCCTGATCACCATCATCGGCCTGTCGGCGAAGAACGCCATCCTCATCGTCGAGTTCGCCCGGCAACTGCACCGCGACGGCCAGGGCCTGCTCGAGGCGGCGACCAACGCCGCGCGCCTGCGCCTGCGCCCGATCCTGATGACCTCGCTGGCCTTCGCCCTGGGCGTGGTGCCGCTGATGCTGGCCAGCGGCGCCAGCGCCGAGACCCAGCACGCCATCGGCACCGGCGTGTTCGGCGGCATGGTCAGCGGCACGGTGCTGGCGATCTTCTTCGTGCCGGCATTCTTCGTCTGCGTGGTGGGGCTGCAGGAGCGGGTGGCGCGCTGGCGTGCGCGACGCGGCGGGGGTGCGTCTGCCGAGAACTAGACCGGCGCTGCCGCTGCCATTGTGGCCGTCGACTGTCGTGCAGCCGCGCCGCGCGACGTGGTGTGCTTTTCCGATGGCGCAATGCGTCGGGACTGAAGTCCCTCCCACAGTGCACACGACTGGCTCGCCGCAAGCGCCTGTGGGAGCGGCTTCAGCCGCGACGAGGCATCACTGGGAATGCCTGTCGCGGCTGAAGCCGCTCCCACGAAAAAGAATCGCTGCCGTCGATCGGCACTGAGCCGCACTTCTTCTCCTGGCCTCGCCCGATCTCAGGAGGTGAGACGCCGCTGCCGCATGCTTGCGCGCTCCCCGCTGCTGCCCTGGCCGCCCCTTGCTGCAGGACAGCCAGGTGCGCACATGCGCTGACGTCGGCAGCATCTCGCCCGGCCTCTCTCGGCCAGGCGGTAGGCAGCGCTATCCGCACACGCGGTGCCCTTCAGTGCGGGCAAGCGACAGGCGCCACCACGGGGATCTCTCCATCGATGGATCGCACCATGTTCAAGGCACGAATCGGCGACCTGTTCGCCAGCCACGCCCACGTCCACGCGAATGCGGTCAATTGCGCCGGCATCATGGGCAAGGGCATCGCGCAGGCGTTCAAGCGGCGCTATCCGGCCATGTTCGAGGACTATGCCGTGCGCTGCCGGGAAGGCCGCGTGCGTATCGGCGAGCCCTATCTGTACCACGACGCCAGCGGCATCCGCATTCTCAACTTCCCGACCAAGCGCCATTGGCGCTCGCCGTCGCGGCTGGAGGACATCGCGGCAGGGCTGGACCACCTCGCCGCGCGTCTGCGCGAATGGGACGTGCGCAGCCTTGCCCTGCCGCCGCTCGGCTGCGGCAACGGCGGCCTGGCCTGGGAGGAGGTCGGCCCGTTGATCTACCGCACGCTGGCGCACCTGCCGGTCGACATCGAGGTCTATGCGCCGTACGGCACGCCGCTGGCGCAACTCGAAACCGCCTTCCTGACGCGGCCGGCAAACGCCTCGGCCGAGGGCGCCGGCAAACGTACGGCGCCCCAGCCGGGCTGGATCGCGATCATGGAAGTGCTGCGGCGGCTGCAGGCCCAGCCGGAGGCGCGGCCGATCGGGCGCACGCTGTTCCAGACGCTCTGCTGGGCCATGACCGAACTGGGCGTACCGACCGGGCTGACCTTCGGCACTGCCGGCCGCGGCCCGCGCCAGGGCGACGTCCGGCCGATCCTAACCGACCTGGCCAACCGCAACTGGCTGCAGGAGCAGCCGCAGGGACGGACCATGGCGCTGCGCGCCTCGCCGCAGTACGACAAGGAGCATGCGCGGTTCGCCGCGGCGTATGCGCCCTACGACACCGAGATCGCGAAAGCCGTGGACCTGTTCGCACAGATCAGGAGCATCGACCAGGCCGAGGACATCATGACGGTGTTCCAGGCCGCGCGCCGGCTGCAGGTGGCGCATCCCGGGCAGTTGCGCGACTCCGAGCAGCTTCTTGCCCATCTGATTGACGCACACGCGATCGAGCCATCGGAACAAGCGCACCGCGCGGCGGCAGCGGCGATCGGCATGCTGCTGGCGCTGGACTGGATTCGCTTGGGCTAAGCGCCGCGCTGCGAGGGCGGGTCGCGGCGCACTTGGTCCAGTGGACGTGCGGCTGTACATCCTCAGCGCTTCCTTTCCTCAATCCAGCCGCGCGGCTAGGCCACCCACACCGCACCGCGGCGACAGGGCTGGCGCCCGTGCCGAGGCTGCATCGCGTGCAGACTGCGCCGCCCACATACCGGTGGGCGGGGTCGTGCGACCGGTCAGAAGCGCACGCGCCAGACGCTGTTGCCGACATCGTCGGCAATCAGCAACGCGCCGTCCTTGTCCTGCGCCAGGCCGACCGGGGCGCCGTATAGCTGCGACTCGTCCTGCGAGTGGAAGCCGCTGACCACGGTCTGCGGCGGGCCGACCGGCCGGCCCTGCTGGAACGGCACGTACACCACCTGGTAGCCGCTGAGCGGCGAGCGGTTCCAGCTGCCGTGCTCGGCCACGAACGCACCCTCGCGGTACTTCGCCGGCAGCGCATCGCCGCGGGAGAACCACAGGCCGAGCGCGGCCACATGCGAGCCCAACGCGTAGTCCGGCTTGATCGCCTTGGCCACCAGGTCCGGGCGCTGATCCTTGACCCGCACATCCACGTTCTGTCCGTAGTAGCTGTACGGCCAGCCGTAGAAGCCGCCGTCCTGCACTGAGGTCAGGTAGTCGGGCACCAGGTCGGCGCCGATCTCGTCGCGCTCGTTGGCGATCGCCCACAGCTTGCCGGTGCGCGGTTCCCACTGCAGCCCGGTCGGATTGCGGATGCCCGATGCGAAGATGCGGCTGCTGGCGGAGGCGACATCCACCTCCAACACGGCCGCGCGGCGGTACTCCACGTCCAGCCCGTTCTCGCCGATGTTGCTGTTGGAACCCACGCCGACGTACAGCTTGCGTCCGTCGGGGCTGGCCAGCAGTGCCTTGGTCCAATGGTGTTCGATGGTGCCGGGGAGATCGGCGAACAGCGTGCCGGGCGCGGTGATCTCGGTCTGACCGGCGACGTAGGGGAACTTCATGATGTTGTCGGTGTTGGCGACGTACAGCGCATCGCCGATCAGCTGCACCCCGAACGGCGAGTGCAGCCCTTTCAGGAACGCATGCTGTTCCCACTTGCCGTCCGCGGTCCTGCGCAGCAGGGTGATGCGGTTGCCGCCCTTGGCGCTCTTGCCGGAGCGGCTCTGGACCAGCCCCGCGATCAGTTGCTTGGGCGTGGTGACGGGTTCCATCCCTGGCGAATTGGCCTCCACCACCAGCACGTCGTCGTTGGGCAGCACGTACAGCTGGCGCGGATGCTTCAGGCCACCAGCGATCTTCTCGATCTTCAGGCCAGCCGCCACCGTGGGCGCCTGCCCCTCCTTCCAGCCCACTCCCTCGGGAACCTGCATCGGCGGCAGCAGGAAGTTGCGCGGCTGCGGCAGCGGCGGCGCGTTGCCCGCCTGCTGGGTGGGCTCGAGCGAGGCCTTGCCGCCGCAGGCGGCCAGGGCCACTGCGCCGCTCAGCGCGAAAACGGACAGGCACAGGCGCTTAGCCATGGACGTAACCCTCGCGTGGCGTGGTGCGGATGGCGATGAGCACATGCCCGATCGCCAACAACGCGACCGTGGCGATCGAGAGCCAGAGCCCTGCCGGGACCACCGCATACGCGTCGCGGCTATGCACGAAGGAATTGAAGATGGCGGCGACGATGGCGAGCAGGTTCAGCCAAAAGTCGAGCCGCTCCACCGGCAGCGTGGAGCGCCGCGCAGTGATCCAGACCTGCACCAGGTTGATCAGGCGCGGCACGATGGCGATGAACAGCCCGATCGCGATCAGCCAGGCTGCCGCCTTGGTCCACAGGATCACCCCGCTGCGGGCATAGACGATGTCGAAGATCAGCGCGGCGACGAAGCAGCCGAACGGAATGGGATTGAGCAGGCCGTAGAAGGCGTTGGCCACCACGGAACGGCGCGGTGCAGTCTGCAGATGCATGAGACGGCTCTCGACGAAAGGAAGAAGGGGGCGAAGCGCTCGCTCACCACGAACCCGCGGGACGCGCCGCTGTAAGGGTGCAACCCACTATCTGCCCGCCTCTGTCTAGAGGGCGTCGCGATGGCACTGCGCGCACCGAGTGCCATCGCGCATCGTTGCGGCGGCCGCCGCCGCGTTCGCCGCGCTAGGTGCGCGTGCGCGCGACCGGCGCGCCGCTGCTCTCGCGCACCGACAGGCGCACCGGCACGATCGTCCTGCGCGGCGCTACGGCCGCGTCCAGCCGCTCCAGCACCAACTGCGCCGCCTGGCGGCCGCGGGCGCGCGGCTGCGCGGCGAGCGTGGTCAGCGCGGGCGTGCTCACCGCGGCTTCGGGGATGTCGTCGAAGCCGGTGATCGCGAAGTCCTTGCCCGGACGGATGCCGCGCGCGAGCAGGCCCAGCATCAGGCCCAGCGCGACCGTGTCGTTGTAGCAGACCGCCGCGGTGGGCGGCGCGTCGTGGGCGAACAGTTCGCCGTGGCGCGCCGCCGCTTCCAGGCGATTGGGCGCGGACTCGATCAGCCAGGCCGGGTCGACCGGCAGCCTGGCCTGCCGCATCGCCTGCGCGTGGCCGGCGCGACGCTGCCGGCAGGAGCTGGAATCGGCATGGCCGCCGTAGAAGGCGATGCGGCGGTGGCCGAGCGCGATCAGGTGCTCGGTGGCCAGTTGCGCGCCGCGCTGGTTGTCCAGACCGAGGAAACCCCAGTCGTCGGCGCCGGCAAGTTCGCGGTTGAACAGCAGCACGTTCGCGCGTGCGTCCAGCACCGTGTGAAGTTCGGCGGCGTCGCTGCCCTCGGCCGGCGACAGGATCACACCGGCCGGCGTGTGTTCCATCAGCGAGGCCAGCACGGCCTGCTGCCGCGCGGGCGATTCGCCGGTGCTGCCGAGCAGGGTCACGTAGCCCTGCTCGCCCAGCGCCTCGTCCACCCCGGCGGCGAACTCGGCGAAGAACGGATTGGCCAGGTCGTTGATGACCAGGGCCACGCAGGTCGAGGTGCGCCGGCGCAGATTGGCGGCGCCGCGGTTGTAGACGTAGCGCTGCCGCTTCAGCTCCGCTTCCACGCGCGCACGCGTGTCGGCATGCACCAGCGGGCTGCCGCGCAGCACCAGCGACACGGTCGCGCGCGAGACGCCGACCGCATCGGCGATGTCGGTGACGGTCACCACCCGCTGGCGGTCGCGCGCGGCGGAGGCCGGTGCGGTCTTTGTGGCCTTTTTCGCCTTGTCCGCATGCTCCGCCGCAACCGGCGCCGCCTTGCGCGCGGCGGCCTTGGCAGCCTTGGAACCTGCGGATCCGGTTCCGGGTGGACGCTTCTGGCTCATCGGATCGCTTCCCTTCGGACGAGACGCGCAGCGTAAACCATCGGCTGCGCGCGCCTGCCGCGCGACGGCACGGACTCAGCGCCAGCCCAGGCTGGCGGCGGACGGCGGCGCCGCGCACGGCGACACCGGCAGGTCCTGCGGCTGCGTGCCCCAGCCCTGCGGCTGCGGCGCATCGCGCAGGTCGAAACGCAGACGCCCGCCCTGGCGCAACTGCGCCCAGTCCAGCCACACCGGCGCGTGCGCACGGCCATCCAGCGACACGCCACCGACGTAGCGCAGCTTGCCATCGCCGGCCTGCGGCGCGTCGATGCGCAGCGTGCGGCCCGCGCCCACGTCCAGCTCGACGTGCGAGAAGCGCGGCGCGTGCAGCAGGAACTGCCCGGTGCCGGGCACCGCCGGGTACAGGCCCATCACGCTGAACAGATACCACGCCGACATCGTGCCCAGGTCGTCGTTGCCGGTCACGCCGTTGGGCGCATTGGTGAACAGCGTCTGCGCCGCATGCAGCACGGTGCTGGTCTTCCACGGCTGGCCGATCAGCGTGTACATCCACGGCGCATGCAGGTCCGGTTCGTTATTGGGGTTGTAGCGGAACTGGCTGTAGTAGCTGTACGGCCCCATCACCCATTCCTTGCGCGCGGCGCCGGCCGGGTCGGCCAGCAGCGCGTCGTAGGCGAAGAAGGTATCCAGTCGCCGCGCGGTCTGCTCCGGCCCGTGCATCGCCTCCACCAGGCCCGGCACGTCCTGCTGCGCCAGCCACTGGTATTGCCAGGCCGTGCCTTCGTGGAAACCGTGCTGCGAACGCGGATCGTAATGGCCATCCGACGGCGTGTACCACGCCCCATCCTCGGTGCGCGGCCGCGGGAAACCGGTGAAGCCGGTCTGCGTATCGCGCACCGAGGGATCCCAGATCGAACGCCAGTTGCGCCCACGCCGATTCAGCACCGCCGCGTCCTCGGCATGCCCCAGCGCGCCGGCCATGGTCGACAACGCGCAGTCGGCCAGCGCGTACTCCAGCGTCGCCGAGCCGCCGTGGTGCGGGTCGACATCCATGCCCTTGGACGGGAACGCGCGGTCGTACTGCACGAAGCCCTGCGCCAGGTAGTTGGCATTGCCGGAGCGCCCGGCGTGGCGCGAATTCAACGGCGGCATCTCGAACGCATTGCGGCGCAATGCGGTGTAGGCCTCGGCCTCGCGCCCCTGCAGCGCGCCGAAGCGCCACAGGTCGACCAGGAACGGCGTGACCGGATCGCCGGTCATCACGTTGGTCTCGAAGTTGGCATAGCCCCAGCGCGGCAGCCAGCCGCCTTGCGCGTTGATCGCCAGGATCGAACGGCCGATGTCGGCGGCGCGCTGCGGCCGCAGCAACGCCAGCAACTGGTTCTGCGCACGATAGGTGTCCCACAGCGAGAAGAACTCGTGGTAGGTCCAGCCGTCGGCGTGGTGGATGCCGTCGTCGTAGCCGCGGTAACGGCCATCGGCGTCGCTGCCGGTCAGCGGCTGCAGCAGCGCGTGGTAGAGCGCGGTGTAGAACACCACGCGGTCGTCGCCGCTGGCGCCCTGCACGCGCACGCTGGCCAGTTCCTTGTCCCAGGCCTGCTGCGCGCGGGCGCGCATCGCATCGAAGCCGAGCAGGCGGCCATTGGCCATGCCTTCGCGGCGCAGGTTGTCGCGCGCGCCCTCGGCGTCCACGTGCGAGATCGCCGAGATGGCGGTCACCGCGCGGCCCTTGCTCAGGTCGAAGGTGAGCCACGCGCCGCTGGGCTTGCCCTCGCCCTCCATGCCATGCCGCGAGCCCGGCACGCCGCCGGCCTCGCCCCAGGTGCCGAAGGCCTTGAACGGGCGATCGAACTCCAGGCGGAACCAGGTGGTGTACTGGTGGCCGCCACAGAAGCTCTGCGTCACCAGCTTGCCTTCCACGACACGGTCGCCGACCACGTTCAGGGTGCTGCCGGTGACCGTGTGGCGGGCGTTGGCCTGGCCGATGTTGACCAGTACGTGGCCCTCGCCCGAGGTGCTGAAGGTGTAGCGCTCGGCCGCAGCGCGGGTCAGTGCGGTGGCTTCGGCGTCGATGCCGCCGTAATCGGTCAGCCGCACCTTGTAGTAGCCGGCCTGGCCGCGCTCGCCGTCGTGCTGGTAGCGCGCGCCATAGCGGGTGTGGTCGAACGCCTTCGGGTCGCCCGTATCGAACGCGCCGCCTGGGCCGATACGCCCGGTGACCGGCAGCACCGAGACCTGCCCGCCCTGCTCCCAGCAGCCGGCGCCGGACAGGAAGGAATGGCCGAAGCCGCGGATCTGCGGATCGTCGTAGCGCCAGCCGGCGTAGTGCGCGCCGATCGGGCTGACCTGGATCATGCCGAACGGAGCGGACGCACCGGGGAAGGTGTTGCCGTCGTCCTTGCTGCCGATGAAGGTGTTGACCTCGGCACTGAGCCGCGGCGCGGCGGCCAGTGCCGGCGTCACCAGCAGCAAGGACAGGGCGAGCGTGCGCAGCAGGGAAGGCAACGGGGAACGCGTCATGCGATGGGTCCTGTGGTGAACGACCGCGACCGGCGCGACGGCGCGGTCGTGGACGGCGAAAACGGCGGCCCGGCCGTCGCCGGACCGTCGCGCCCATGCCGTCCGCCGCGCGGCAGGCATGGGCACGACACGCGCTAGCTTAGAACTTGTAGGTCAGCCCCAGGTACGCCAGCCGCCCGGCGTAGCCGCCGGTGTAGAAGCGCGCCCGGGTGTCGTCGCCCAGGTGCTGGCGCGACTCCTGCTTGGTCAAATTCAGCACCGACGCGGTGAGGCTGAGCGCCGGGGTGATGTTGTACGCCGCATTCAGATCGATCTGGTAGTACGGCTCCTCGTACACGTTCAAGCCGTTGACCAGGCCCTGCACCAGTTCGCCGCGACGGTTGTACGAGGCACGCAGCAGCAGCCGGTCGGTCTCGTAGAACACGGTGAGGTTGGTCTGGTTCTTGGCGCTGCCCGGCATCGAGGTCTTGCCGACCTCGGTGCCGTCCTCCAGCCGCACCGCGGCCTTGCTGGCATCGTTGTAGGTATAGTTGAACTGCACGCCGAGGCCGGAGGGCAGCGTGTGCTGCGCGTACAGCTCCACGCCCTGCGACACCGCGTCCTGGCCGCCGGCCTTGGTGCTGTAGTTCTGCACCGTGACGGTCTGGCCGTTGATCAGCATGTTGACGTCGCTGATCACATCGACCGAGAAGTTCTCCACGTTCTTGCGGAACAGCCCCACGCCCGCCACCGAACCCGGCTGGAAGTACCACTCCAGCCCCAGGTCGAACTGGTTGGCCTTGTACGGCTCCAGCTTCTTGTTGCTGCCCGAGCCGTACCAGCCCTGCTCGCTGGCGCCGCCGGTCAGGCGTCGGTCGGCCACGTATTCGGGGCTGTAGTACTCCAGGCTGCCGGGCGCGGCGATGGCGTTGTAGCTGGGCCGCGCGATCACCTTCGACGCCGCCGCACGCAGCAGCAGGTTCTCGGTCAGGTCGTAGGCCAGGTTGAAGCTGGGCAGCACGTCGGTGTACTTGCGGTCCAGCGCGCTGACCACGAACGACTCGGTGCGTTGCTGGGTGTCCGACAGCCGCCAGTAGCCTTCGGTACCGCAGTAGGTATCGGCCGGCGCGCCGGCGGGCATGGCCGCGCCTTGCTGGCAGGCCAGCGGATTGCCGTCGGCACCATCGAAGAAATAATCGTTGTAGGCGGTCACCTTGTCGGTGGAATCGGCATGCTGCCCGGTGCGCGCCACCCGCACGCCGACGTTGCCGCGCAGGCGCTCGGTGTGGAAGTTGAGCTGCAGATAGGTGGAGTAGATCTTCTCGTCGACGTTGTAGACGAAGTTGTCTTCGCTGCGGGTCTGCATCGCGCCGTAAGTCTGGTTCAAGTAGCCGATGTAGCCGGGGAAGTTGATCGCCGGGAACGCGCTGGACTTCACCCCGCCGGCCAGGTTGTCCAGCGGGAACAGCAGGTCCGGCGAGAACTGCGTGGCCAGCGCGTTGCAGCGCCCGTTCCAGTAGCGGTTGTTGTAGTCGCTCGGGTCGGTGCCCGGGCACACCCAGTAGTTGTTGCCGGTGTTGCGGTGGATACCGCCGTCCCGGCGCTTGAGGCCGAACTGCAGCGAGTCGAAGAAGGCGCCGTCCATGTGCCAGGTGGTATCGATCTGCGCGTACTGCTGCTGGTTGGTGTTGCGGGTCCAGGACGAACCGGTTGAACCCAGGTCGACCTGCAGGATGCCATCGCGCAGGTTCTGCATCAGCTCCGGCGAGAAGGTCATGGACGGCGTGCCGGTCAGGTCCCAGGCGCTGGCGAAGTTGCCGTTGGTCCAACTGCCGTCGGCGTTCTGGCGGCGCGGCTTGATCGGCAGGGAGAACTGCAGCTCCGGCCCGCCCTTGGCCCAGGTGCGGCCGGCCTTGAACGACACGTCCACCTTCTCGCCACGCCACTCGCCGCCCAGGTCCACCGTCTGCGACAGCGACTTCTCGATGTTGTAGCTGCCGGTGATCTGCGGCGTGGGCACCGTGCAGTCGTCCGAGCCCCAGCCGCCGGGCGGCAGGCCGGCGGCGGCGGCCTGTGCTTCGCTGCAGTAGTAGGCCTTGCCCGGATGCAGGCTGTAGTTGGCGCCGGTGACGATGGTGCCGCTGGGGTCGAACTGCAGCCCGTCGAGCAGGCGGCCGCCGCGCCAGTTGCCGTCGCCGTAGTAGCGCGCGATGTTCCACTCGGGGATCTTGACCGTATTGGTCTGCGAGTTCTGCGACAGGTCGAAACGGAAGTAGTTCGCGGTCAGGGTCAGGTCGTCGGTGGGCTTGAACTGGAAGGTCAGCTGGCCGCCCTTGCGCTCGCGCTCCTCCTGCTTGACGTCCAGGCTGACGGCCGTGGGCATCATGAAGCGGGTGTAGTACTTGCCGTTCTGGTCCCAGAAGCCGGTGCCGCCCCACCAGTTGGCATTGAAGTCCGACGGATTGCCGTTGACGTCGACCGCCGGGCCGCCTTCGTCGCGGCCGTACCACTGCCAGCTCTCGGTACTGGCGTTGAGCGTGCGCGCGGTGCGCTTCTGCTGCGTGTAGCCGACGAACACGCCGAAGCGGTTGTCCTTATCGTGCCACGAGTACGAGCCGGAGAACTGGCCGTCGGTCTTCTTGCTGCTGTCCGACCACACGCCCTCGGCGGAGACGAAGCCGGAATTGGGCTCCAGCTCCAGCGGGCGCCGCGTCTGCAGGATCACGGTGCCGCCGATGCCGCCTTCGTCGATGCGCGCTTCCGGCGTCTTGTACAGCTCGGCGCTGCCCAGCAGGTTCGACGGCAGCAGGGTGTAGTTGAACGAGCGCGTCGGGTCGCCGTTGGATTCGGCGGTGGCGATGTAGTTGCCGTTCAATTCGGTCAGCACCAGCTCCGAGGACAGGCCGCGCACGCTGACGTTCTTGCCTTCGCCGCCGTCGCGGGTGATGACCACGCCGGGCACGCGCTGCAGCGCATCGGCCACGTTCTTGTCGGGGAACTTGCCCACGTCCTCGGCGGTGATCACGTCGACCACGGCGTTGGCGTTGCGCTTCTGCTCCAGGCTCTTCTCGATCGCGTAGCGGTAGCCGGTGACCGTCACCGCGTCCAGGTCGGTGGCCTTGACCTCGGCCTGCCCCGTGGGGGCCGGCGTGCCGTCGGCCTGCTGGGCGAAGGCGGTGGTGGAGGCGGCCGTCGCGAACAAGGCGATGGCGATGCCGGCGGACAGCGTGCTGCGGTTGCGTGCGGATGGCATGCAGTTCATTTCAATCATCCTCTCCCAAAGATTGATCGGCTGCGGCGGGTTTCTATCGATCCAAGGATCGGGCGAGAACCCCGCGCGATGTGACACGAAAACTCTCCGACGCCCTTGCGGCAAGCCGGCTTCCCTACGTCTCCCTCCCCCTTCTGCGCAGATGCGATTGGATCGTTCTAATACAGTGGAAAACTAAGTATCACAGCCCATGCAGCAGCGCATGCTGCCGCGCAACAGGCCTAGTACGTCGTACGACGTCCGCGAAGCGCGGCGGGCAGGCCGCGCTCACCGCGTTCGCACGCGGTCACGGCATGGCCTGCCGCGTCACCGGCTGCAGCAGTTCGATCTCGGCCAGCGCCACGTCCTTGCCTGCATCCAGGCGCAGGCGGTAGGCGCTGTACACGCCGGGCTTGGCGATGCGGAACGGCCGCAATTGCCGCGCCCAGGCGAATGTCTGCGCGCTTCGCTGGTCCAGCGTGGTCCACGCGCCGTCTCCGTTGCGGCCTTCCAGCGTCCATGCCAGGCCGGACAAGGCGGCATCACCGCTTGTCAGCGTGTAGTGCGTGGCGCGCTGCGGCGCTGCGAAACGCAAGTCGACGCTGGCCCCGGCCGGCAGCGGCAGCGCCGTGGTCGCATCGTCGTCGATCAGGGCCGTGGCCTTGGGTTGCCCTTCCAGCGACACCGCCACGGCCTGCGACGCCACATCCTCCAGCCCGCGCGGCGCGCTGCCCGGCGGCGTCAGCGACGGCGGCAACGCGTCCGCGCCGCTGCCCCAGCGCGACGGCGTCGCCCCCATCACGAACTCCAGCGTGGCGCCGTCGGCGATGTCCTGGTGGCGCAGCCAGGCGGTGTTCCACGGCTTGCCGTTGAGCGTGAGCGACTGCACGTACACGTTGCGCGCACTGTTGTTGCGCGCGGTCACTACAAGCTTGCGACCGTTGCCGAGATCGACCTCGGCGCGCGGAAACGCCGGCGAGCCGATCACGTACTCCGGCGCGCCCATCCGCAGCGGATACAGCCCGAGCATGGCGAACAGGTACCACGCCGACATCTCGCCGTTGTCCTCGTCGCCCGGATAGCCCTGGCCGATCTCGCTGCCCAAGTACAGGCGGCGCAGCACCTCGCGGGTGAGGCCCTGGGTCTTCCACGGCTGCCCCGCGGCCACGTACATCCACGGCAGATGATGCGAGGGCTGGTTGCTGTGCGCGTACATGCCCATGCGCACGTCGCGCGCCTCGGTCATCTCGTGGATGACGCCGCGGTAGCTGCCGGCGAAGCGCCTGTCTGCGGTCTCCGGCGTGGCGAAGAGTTCGTCCAGGCGGGCCGCCATGGCGTCCTCGCCGCCCAGCAACCCGGCCAGGCCGGCCGCGTCGTGCGGCGTGGTGAAGGCGAAGGTCCAGGCATTGGCCTCGGTGTAGTCGCCGCCCCACACGCGCGGATCGAAGGTCGACGCAGGCATGCTCCACTGGCCAGCCGGCGTACGCCCACGGAAGAAGCGCGTGGCCGGGTCGAACAGATACACATAATCGGTGGCGCGGGCCCGGAAGTACTCGGCTTCCTCGCGGTAACGCTGTGCCTGCTGCGGCTCCTGTTCCTGTTCCGCCAACGCCTGCGCCATCTGCGCCAGGCCGAAATCGTTGAGTGCGCCCTCTAGCGTCCACGACAGCCCTTCGTGCACGTCGTTGGCGGCGTAGCCGCGGTACATCGAGCGGGCCAGGCCCTTGCGACCCACATTCGACACCGGCGGCACCACCGTCGCGTTGCGCAGCGCCGCCGCATAGGCCTCGTGCGCGTCGAACCCGCGCACGCCCTTCAGCCAGGCATCGGCGAAGGCCACATCGGAACTGGTGCCGACCATCAGATCCGCATAGCCCGGCGAGGACCAGCGCGCCACCCAGCCGGCATCGCGGTACTGCTGCAGGAAACCATCGATCATCGCCCCCGCCTGCTCCGGCGCGAACAGCGCATACGCCGGCCAACTGGTGCGGAAGGTGTCCCAGAAGCCGTTGTTGACGTAGATTTTGCCCGGCACGATCGGCGCCGACGTACGCTCGGCATCACCGCCGGCGTTGTCCTTGGACCAACTGTTCTGGTCGGCATGCCGCCAATCCGGATGCGCCGCATCGCCGACGTTCTCGTGGGCGATGTTGGGATACAGGAACAGCCGGTACAAATTGGAGTACACCGTGACCCGCTGGTCGTGGCTGGCGCCTTGCACCCGTACCCGCCCCAGCACCGCGTCCCACGCGTCCTGCGCACGCGACTGCACCACCTCGAACCCGGCGTCGCCGATCTCCTGCTGCAGATTGCGCTGCGCCTGCTCCACCGAGATCAGCGAGGTGGCAATGCGCATCACCACCGTGCGGTCCGCGCCCGGCGCGAACTTGACGTAGCCGGTCGGACGGCCGGTGGCGATCTTGCCGCTTGAAGCCCAAGGACGGTCGAAGCGCGCATACACGAACAGGCGCGTGGCGCCATTGGACAGGCCGCTGCGCGTGTCGGAATAGCCACGCAGGGTCTGCGTCGCCGCATCCAGAGTCAGCCCGCCGCGTGCATCGACGTTGTCGAACAACAGATTGGCATCGCCACCCTCGAGAAAGCGAAAGCGGAAGATCGCCGCCCGCTCGCTCGGCGCCAACTCGGCGCGGATGCCGTTGTCGAAGTCCACCCGGTACAGATGCGGGCGTGCCTCCTCGCGGTCGTGGCCGAACGACAACGCACGCTTCGCGCGGTCCGCCTCCGGCACCCCGCGCGTGGACGAGGGCATCACCTGGAACGTCTGGCGATCGCCCATCCACGGGCTGGGTTCGTGGCTGATCGACAGCGCCTGGAGCCGCGGCCGGTTGTCGTTGCCGTTCTGTTCGTTCCAGCGGTACAGCCAGCTCAGTGAACCCGCATCGGTCACCGGCACCCAGAAATTGAAGCCATGCGGCATGGCCGTGGCCGGGATATTGTTGCCGCGCGAGAACGTGCCGTTGGACTGCGTGCCGCGCGTGGTCACCACCTCGTCGCTGGGCCGGCGCGCCGCCTGCGGCGCTGGTTCGCGTCGCACCGCGACATCGTCGATCCAGCCCGACGCCACCTTGCCGGCGCCGGGCTGCACCTGCAGCTCGATCGCACGGATGCGCTTGCCGCGCAAGGCCGCCACCTCACCCAGCCGCACCTGCTTGAACGCCCACTGCTGCGGATACAGCGTCTTCGACGCCGCCTGCCCCGCTGCACTGACCGGCGCTCCGTGCTGATCCTCCACGGCCAACTCGGACAAGCGGCGCCCATCGTCGAACAACAGATCCACCGCCACGCCGGTCGACGCCACCGTCTCGCCGTCGACAATCTCCGGCAGCACCATCCACGACAGCACCGTGTCCGGCTCCACCGGCAGATCCACCGCAAACAGTTGTGCGCGCCCTGCCGCATTGGCGCGATAGTGCAGCGCATGCAGCCCGGTGTAACCCATGCCGGCCTTGGCCGCGTAGGGCTGCTCGGGGCCGTTGCCGATGGCGACCCGGAGACCTGTGCTGTCGGACTGCGTGGACGACGCAGGCACAGGTTCGCCGCGCTCGAACGAAGACGCGAAGCCGGGATCGGCCGCGCATGCCGCGCCGCTGCCCGCGCACAACAGCGCCGACACCGCGACGGACGCCCACCACCGGCGCGAAGATTCAGGCGGGTGCGCAAAGCACGGACGGATTGGCATGACAGGCTCCCCAAACTCTCTCGGTCGGTTGTGCCGCGACCTGTGGCGTCAAGCACTTCCGGTGGCAACGGCGCACAGTGAAGGCACGCAACGTGGACCAGATCGACCCGATGAATCGCAGCTCAAGTCGGCATCCGGCACCGTTTCACGACCGCAGCTGCATGCGGACAAAAGAGCAGGCCTCAGCAAACGCGTAGCACGCGATCCCTACCCGCCGTCTTCCCCGGATGCGCTGCATCAACGGCTTTGGATCGATCCAACTGAGCTAGAAGTAACACGCCTTTCGCAGAGTTGCATGTTGCTGCGCAACAGTTCGTCTCCGAATCGACACGCGATCCAGCATCGATCGCGTTGCGTTGAATACGAAGCGGGAGACGCTGAACCGTCCCGCGGCGAGGAGCGATCGAAGGCGATAGGGCGCCCTGCTTGACTGACGATCAACGGCTGCACTGAGAAGCGCTGGATCGCTCCACACACAGGGGGTTTCAAAATGAAAATGGCCACACTCGCACTTTTGGCTGGACTGCTGGCAACGTCGAGCGCACTTGCCGACACAACACGCTGCTCGACGGACTCGTACGGCAACACCACGTGCCGCGGCGACGATGGAAGCGTGACGCGCACCAGCAAAGACTCCTACGGCAATACCACAACCCGTGACGACCAGGGCAACGTGATTCGCTGCTCCTCGGACTCGTACGGCAACAAGACCTGCCGCGGCGACGATGGAAGCGTGACGCGCAGCAGCACGGACTCCTACGGCAATACCACGACCCGTGACGACCGGGGCAACACGATTCGCTGCTCCTCGGACTCGTACGGCAACAAGACGTGCCGCGGCGACGACGGAAGCGTGACGCGCAGCAGCACGGACTCCTATGGCAATACCACGACCCGTAGCGATTAGGGCAACGTGGTTCGCGGCACGCCGGACTCCTTCGGCGACACGACGTATCGCAACGACAAGGGCAGCGCAACGCGCTGCAGCACCGTCAGCTTTGGCATTGCCACTTGCCGACAAACAGCCTGACGCTGCATTCAAGCCGACGCCGCGCTATCGCGCGGCTTGATCCAGCAACTTCCTTCCGCGCGATGACCAGTTGAAGATTCTTGCTGGCGCGGTGTGAGATTCCGTGCGCTGGCGCGAATCATGGTGTCGAGGGGCGCGAAGGCCGCGCCGGTGAACAAATGGATACCATCGCAACCGCCATGACCGCGAACGACGCCCGAGATGCCTTCAGCGCGCTGCTGCAACGCCATTCCGGCATCGTGTTCAAAGTCGCCGGCAGCTATGCGCGCGGTGCCGAGGACCGTGCCGATCTGGCCCAGGAAATCGCGGCACAGCTCTGGCACGCCTGGCCGACGTACGACCCCGCGCGCAGCGTCAGCACCTGGATGTACCGGATCGCGTTGAACGTGGCGATCAGCCACCTGCGCAACCGCGAACTGCGGCAGCGGCACGACGCGATGCCGCTGGACGAAACCCTGCACGACGTGGCCGACGGCAACGCCGCGGACCCGGAGAACGAACAGCGGCTTCGCCTGCTGCAGGACGTCATCGCCCGCCAGCCGCCGCTGGACCGCGCACTGTTGCTGCTCTACCTCGAAGACCGCCCGCAACGCGAGATCGCCCAGATCCTCGGCATCACCGAAAGCAATGTCTCCACCAAGATCGGACGCCTGAAACAGCGCATCCGCGACGAATTTCGCTAAACCACGCCATGGAGACCATGATGGAACTCGACGACTTCAAATCGGCCTGGCAATCGCTGGACCGCCGGCTGCAACTGGACAACACGTTGAAGCTGCACGAATTGCGCGAGCGCAAACTGGACCGGACACGCGGCAGCCTGCGCCCGCTGTACTGGGGCCAGGTGCTGCAGATCCTGTTCGGCATTGCGTTCGTCCTGCTCGCGTCGCTACTGTGGATGAGCCAGCCAGCACATGCCGCGTCCATCGTCGCCGGCGTGTTGGTGCAGGCGTATGGCGTACTGACGATCGTCGCGGCCGGCGTGGTGCTGGGGCAACTCGGCAACATCGACTATGCGCAGCCGGTCGTCGGCATCCAGAAGCAATTGCTGCGCGCACGCACGCTGTACATCCGCAGCGGCATGGTCGCCGGTCTACCGTGGTGGTTCCTGTGGATCGCGGCCTTGCAGACCTTGGCTGGCCTGGGCGATATCGATCTGCTGGCCAAGGCGCCCGCGCTGGTGTGGAGCGGCTACGGCATCGGTATCGCCGGCCTGCTCGGCACCTGGTGGTTCCACCGCTGGGCACGCCGCCCGCAACGCGCCGAGTTCGGCCGGAAGATGGACGACTCCTTGAGCGGCGGCAGCCTGCGCAAGGCGCTGGCGCAACTGGAAGAATTGCAGCGCTTCGAGCGCGACTGAGCGCGCTTTCCCACGGCCGTCACCATCCACAAATGTCGCTTGGTCCAACTACCGGCTTACCCCTGCCGCCTGTGAGCAGCGCTCCCAGTCCGCGTCGTAGTGCAGTTCCATCTCCCCGCGCGCAGGCAGCGTACATCGCGCCACGCGAACGCCATTGGTCCAGATGGAGAGGCTGCGACTGTGCGATCGACGCCCCATCTCACCACTCCACTTGCTTGGTGGCGGCGGTGGAGTCGTCGCGGGTGCCGATGGTCAGCTCCAACCCCAGCGCCGCGCACCAGGCCAGGAGTTGTTCGACGCTCAACGCATGAACATTCAACTCCAGATGAGAAACCCGCGACTGGCTCAGGCCGAGACGGCCGGCCAGTGCAGCCTGAGTCAGCCCCTTGGCCTTGCGTGCGGCCTGCAGTGTTGCGCCTAGTTGCGTTGCGGTGACCAGAACGTGGCGTGTCGACATTGCAGTAATACCCGTTATCCCGCTAATCGCAAGATACCCGCAAAACGAATAAAGCTCACATAGCTGATATCCAGGTAGAGCTGTTCGCTGCCGGCTAGTCCTAGCGCTGGTGAATACGGCTTTTCGCACCGCATGAAGCGGTGCCGATTGCCCACTTCGCTGAGGCACAATCGCCGGCACCTTCTGCGGTGATTAGGGCAGCCAATCGCCACATAACATCCGCATTGCCCGCAGGGGACGGCGATGTACGCCGTACGAGGAGGCTACTCCGTCAAAGGGGACGGCGTGTAGTGACGACGCGGCAAGCACCGCGCCGCCGCCCCTCGAGCGATTCGGTAAGAGCCGGCCACCCCAGCAATGCCACTGCCAGAACCGAGCGGCTACGGTGCCACCCTGGACGTGCGTCGCGCCTTCGCCGCGGGCGGCGGCGCCACCTGCACGGCCGTGATCAGCAGGGCGCCATTGGCCATCGTGATGCGCACCTTGCCGCCCACCGCGAAGCCAATGCCTTCCAGCCATAGGCCATACAAGCGCAGGCTCGGGACCTGCCGCCCGACCCGCATGCCATTGCGCTCCACATCGTATTAGCGATAGCCGATGGTGCATTGCTTGGGTCGGCGCGGGATCGAGCGCCTGGGAACTGGGTCCTTGTCGGCCTCGGGGCACAACGGTGGCGCCGACGCGCCAAGCAGCGGTTCGGCGGCAATCGCATCCAAGGGGTCGGGGGATTCGAGCTTAAGCCAGCATGGTGGCGCCTTGGTGGCGCGGCGAGTGGATGCGGTCTTCGAGCGAACGGAAGGGTTACGGGGCATGACGTTCTCCTTTTGAGTAGGAGTCCGCCATCGCGAGACCAATCGGGGTGGCGGACGGTGCGGGTTGGTCTACCGGTCAAAAGGCAACCCGGCGGGCCCGAAGGCCCCCACGCACCGCCCGCCATTGAAGAGCGAGCAGGCCCGACGCGATGTCGAGGCAACAAAAAAGCGCCTGATATCGACGAAGGGCGCTGGTGCGCCATTTGATTTCGGGAGACCAATCCCGGCTGCGGAATTTGCCGCAACGAATAGATAATTGCTATATCACAGAGAGGTTGTCAACGCTTAAAGCGTGATGCTTGTAGACACATGCTTGAGATACCCCTGGTGCAGATAGAGTCAACCTGGACCCAATAGCGAGCTGTACCCGACACGCGCGGTAATATCAGCAATGCCGAACTCGCTGCCAGGTGCTTCACCGGGTCAGTTTCGTATACACCCCAGTCTTCGGCCAGCAGCGGATCCAACGAGCTGCGGTCGCGGCATTGCAGCACACCACCTGCGCAAGTTGTGAGGGGGGCAGTTGCATGCTGGACTCAAATCGAAAGAGCCGGTGTCCCCCGGGCTTTGAAAGCGGACCGCGACCGGGTATCCCGGTCAGACGGCGGAAACAAAAAAGCCCCAGCTTCCGCCGGGGGCTTCTATGTCACAGTGCCATTAAAGAACCGGAGAGGTGTGCACCTGTCAATCGCTGGACGGGCGGCGTATTAGCGCGTAGGGACCATCCGAACGCAGGAACGGCCTTAGATCGTAGAAGGAGACCAGAACTGACCAGGTGCCACATACGTATGGGGCCACCTGATATGGTGGGAAAAGAAAAGTTAGCCCATATTCAGACATGCTAAACGACCCGAAATTCTCTGAGGAGGCACCAGCACCCCGTTGGAGCCATTCGATGTTTTCAGGACTCGGGTCCCGCCCAAACCTGAGCCAATACTCTTTTCGCAGTTCTGTTATGCATACCGCACTTATTACCTCCAAAGCGGGTTCCAGCTCAACAAACAGATCGCCAAGCTCAAATTGCACCAAAAATGGATCCAGAACGAAATTGTAAGTCTCAAAGTGAGAATTAGGGTGAGCGGCACCCGCTCCATACCAACCAACGTTATAAACGACACTAAGAACGCGATCTGAAGCATAGGCAATCTGGTAGTCGTCCCAGCGCCCGTTCGACGCGGCATCGCGATAGTTCCCCTCAAACAACTCAGGGCTCTGCTCCCATGTCTTTTGCCTCGCGTCCACTGTCACCTTAGCCGCACGCCCCTCGAAGAACCGGCTTAGCTCCTCAGCAAGTGGAATAGCCGACTGCGACGTAAATCTGGGGTAGGCGATTGCGATGTCGTGCCCCGGCAAAGCCTCCCATTTCTCAGAAGTAGCGCGAGGAAGCACGCGAAATATTCCGAATTCAGACCCTTCCTCTACCTTGATCGATTGTTGCTCAGCTGCTAAAGCAAGAGATGCTGAAATACTGCTCTTTGCGAATGGAGTGTCCCATGCAATATGCTGCAACCGTGCAGAGATGTGCGACGGAACCTCGCACGCCTCCAGGAGGATCGGAATTGCATAGACATCGGTCGGCAGTTTATAAACCAACTTCTGTAAAGCCTCATTTGCCTCTCGCTGGACGAAACCTCTTTTTGAAACACTCCTGGGACTCAGCAAGAGAAGAATGACGTTAGCATCGTTAAATGCCTTCTCAATCTCCGCCTCCCAGTTTTGCCCCGGAAGTATGCGCCTTTGATCCATCCAAGGCTCAACGCCGATGGATCCAAGCCAATCGAAAATCTCTAGTGCTGTTGCTTCGTCTTCTCGCGCGTAGCTCACAAATACTTTAAACATAAAAAAGCCCACTCCCCCAAGTTGGGTGAAGCATACTCGGATTACGCAGCTTCAGACACCCGCGCTTCCATGCGAGCACGCACACACTGAAAACTCAGCTCCACCAAGCTCGAGAACGAGGTCAGGCTCACTTCTAGCACTCTCTTCTTTTCAAGAGCAGACAACATTCAATTGCCGTCGCTTATAGCCGTTAGGCAATCATCACAACGGCTCCCACGCATTGACGATGGGAACTCCTGTGGGTTCAAAATCAGAGACATTGCGCGTAACTACCGCCATGCCATGCACAAGCGCCGTCGCCGCGATGAGCGCGTCGCGCTCGCCGCGCTTGTCGGGCACATGCAGCCGGGCGCAGCGTTGCGCCACAGTGGTATCGATCGGCAATGTGCGTCCGGAGAATTCTGGCAATACGTGTTGCTCCAGCCACGCGCGCAGCATGGCACCCTGGGTGGCGTCCTTGCGTTCAATCGAAAGAACGCCCAGCTCCAGCTCCATGACGGTGATGGCCGAGATGAAGAGATCGGCGGCATCGACGCTTTCCGCCCACGCCGCCACATTCGCATCCGCTTTGCCGAGCCGCACCTTGCGCAACTCGGACAGCACGTTGGTGTCGAGCACGTACATCACGAAAGATCAGCCGGCTGGGCTCCGATCGTCACGCGCGGCGGCTCGAACTCGATGTCTGCAACGCCCGGCATCGCCAGCGCATCGGCGATGTTGCGCCGCTGCCTGGTCAACCGTTGGTAGTCCTCGAAGCTCAACAGCACGTGTGCAGGCTTGCCGCGGTCCGTGATGAACACCGGGCCGCTCTTGGTGGCCTTCTTTGCCCGCGTCACGTCCTGATTCAGTTCCCGACTTGATAGGGTTGTGATGGTCATAAGGCGACTCCTGGATCCGCTCAATGTAGTTACGTTACTACAACGATGTTTGAGGGGCAAATGACGGACCAACACGGCGACGAGTGTCTCAGCCAGGCAGCCCTTCCTGTCGAGAACGGGCCGGGTTCTCTCCTAACATCCGCATTTTCAGGAGCGGACAACATGCAGTCGCCGTTGCATGCTGCTGGTAGACCACTAGCAATCGCTACTGCCTGCATCACATCGCCCCACGCAGCTATCGCTGCCAGGACTAGCTCCCCACACTTCTGCTAGTTAACCTGGTGACACGCGAGAGGAGCTATATGGCACGAGGCACAGACTGGTCGCATGAAGAAGTAGAGGCCTGCGTCGCCGACTACCTGCACATGCTCACGCTCGAACTGAACGGCCAGCGGTATAACAAGACCGTCCATGCACGCGCGCTGGCCGAGCGGCTTGACGGGCGCAATCGGGCCGCCATCGAGTTCAAGCACTGCAACATCAGCGCGGCCCTTCTCGCACTCGGCTACCCGTACATCGATGGCTACAAGCCGCGCGGCAACTACCAGACCCTGTTGTTCGACGTGGTGGGAGGTCAGGCGCAGTCGAACGATGCACTACAGGCTGCTGCTCAATCCGCAGTGCTGCGGCCTGCCGTCATGGTCGCCCCAGAGGATACGGATGCCGTATGGGTTCCGGCACCGACAGCGGCACGGGTACGAGAGACACCACCTATCTACCTGCCCAGATTCTCGCCTATCCAACGCGACTACCTGGCACAAGAAGCGCGGAATCAATCGTTGGGCCGGGCCGGCGAGTTGTTCGTAATGGAGTTGGAAACCCGCCGCCTTCATGCAGCCGGCCAAAAACGCCTGGCCAATCGGGTCGAGCACATAGCCGCTTCTCAAGGCGATGGCCTAGGCTACGACGTACTCTCCTACGAGACCGATGGCCGAGAACGACTCATCGAGGTAAAGACCACCGCGTTCGGCATCCTGACTCCATTCCATGTCAGCCGCAACGAACTGGCGCGCTCGGAAGTCGATGCTGACAAATACCGCCTCTATCGTCTCTTCGACTTCCGCGCAAAGCCACGCCTATTCGATCTTCCCGGCGCTATAGCTTCGCATTGCCATCTCGAGGCAAACATGTACATCGCGCGCTTCTAAGACGACGGCCTCACCAACACTACAAGAATGAGATCAGGCTCACTTCCAACATCCGCTCATCTTGAAGAGCAGACAGCATGCGATTGCCTTTGCATGCTGATGGTGGGCCCACCAGGATTCGAACCTGGAACCAAAGGATTATGAGTCCTCTGCTCTAACCGTTGAGCTATAGGCCCGGATGCGTCCGGAGCGGGCGGGCGATGCGTCGGCCGCCGGCTTGGCGCCTCTGGCGTACTCGCTGGGGAGGCGCCGAAGCAGCGTGAGTTTACAGTTCGACGTGGCGCGCTGTCTTCCCGGGACGGGAGCGTCGGGGCTCCCACGCAGCTTACCCCTACGCGTGAAAACGGTAGCGGGCCGTGCTGACGCCCATCAGCAGGGGCCGCAACCTTCCGCCAGCCACAAACAGCGAGCGCCGCTACTGGCCCCCAATGCCAGAGAACATGCTCGCGACGCAAGCAGCGACCTGCTGCGCCTGCCCCTCCGGCACAATGATCTTCACGACTTTACTGCCGGTCCAGTGGAACACGTGGTCATCCAGCAGTTCGATGGCGAGTACGTTCCCGTTGAACGCGTATCTCGCCCGCCTGGTCGCGAATCCATGGATCTGGTCGTCCGCCTCGATGTAGAGGCATCCGGGATCCTCGATCTCGTCCCGGCAGAGCCCGATGTTGTACGGCAGGCCAGCACGCTCTTGGTCGATCAGGAAGCCCAGCGAAAAGTAGCCGTCGTCGCTTTCCTGGTTGTCGACGTCCACTCGCAGCGACTTCAGGATGTCATCCATGCGCCTCTCCCTTGCCCCCCCGTCCCGCTGAGTGGTGGGAGACGCACACAAGGATAGCGCGTCCCCGCGACACCATGGCCGCGCACGCGTCCACGCCGTACCGCACACGATCAATTGCGACTCCTAGTCCTCCAGTCCCAGCACCAACACAGCCAGCGGCGGCACGGTCAACGCCAGCGACGCCGGATGCCCATGCGCGCCGACGTTCTCGGCCCGCACGCTGCCGCCGTTGCCGGTGTTGCTGCCGCCGTAGATCTCACTGTCGGAGTTGAGCAGTTCGCGCCAGCGGCCGGCGCGGGGCACGCCGATGCGGTAGCCGTGATGCACCTGCGGGGTGAGGTTGGCCACCACCAGCAGCGGGGTGTCGCCGCTGCGAGCCTTGCGCAGGTAGGCGAACAGGCTGTTGCCGGCGTCGTCGCCGATGACCCAGGCGAAGCCTTCGGGTTCGTCGTCGCGGGCGTGCAGTGCGGGGTGTTCGGCGTAGAGGCGATTGAGGTCGCGGACCAGGCGCTGGATGCCGCGGTGGTTCGGCTGGTCGAGCAGGTGCCAGGGCAGCGCGGCGTCGTGGTTCCACTCGGTGGGCTGGGCGATTTCGCAGCCCATGAACAGCAGTTTGCGCCCGGGGTGGGTGTACATGTAGCCGAGGTAGGCGCGCAGGTTGGCGAAGCGCTGCCAGTCGTCGCCGGGCATGCGTCCGAGCAGGGAGCGCTTGCCGTGCACCACTTCGTCGTGGGAGATGGGCAGCATGAAGCGCTCGGAATACGCATAGACCATGCTGAAGGTCATCTCGCCGTGGTGGTAGCGGCGGTAGATCGGGTCCAGTTCGATGTAGTGCAGGCTGTCGTGCATCCAGCCCATGTTCCATTTGTAGTCGAAGCCCAGGCCGCCGTGGGCGAGGTCGGCGGTGACGCCGGGCCAGGCGGTGGATTCTTCGGCGATGGTCATGGCGCCCGGCGCCTGCTCGGCCACCACCTGGTTGAGCCGGCGCAGGAAGGCGATGCTCTCGTAGTTCTCGCGGCCGCCGTGGATGTTGGGCACCCACTCGCCGGCGTTGCGGCTGTAGTCGCGGTAGAGCATGGAGGCGACGGCGTCCACGCGCAGGCCGTCGACGTGGTAGCGCTGCAGGAATTCCAGCGCGCTGGCGATCAGGAAGCCGGAGACTTCGCGACGGCCGTGGTTGTAGATGAGGGTATTCCAGTCGCGGTGGAAACCTTCGCGCGGGTCGGCGTGTTCGTACAGGGCGGTGCCGTCGAAGTGGGCCAGGCCGTGCGCGTCGGTGGGGAAATGCGCCGGCACCCAGTCGACGATGACGCCGATGTCCTCGCGGTGGCAGCGATCGACGAAGCGGGCGAAGCCTTCCGGGCTGCCGAAGCGCGCGGTGGGCGCGAACAGGCCCAGCGGCTGGTAGCCCCAGGAGCCGCCGAACGGGTGTTCGGTGACCGGCAGCAGTTCGATGTGGGTGAAGCCCATGTCGGCCACGTAGGGAATCAGCCGCTCGGCCAGCGCGTCCCAATCGAGCATGCTGCCGTCGGCGGCGTGCATCCACGAGCCGGCGTGCACTTCGTACACGCTGATCGGCGCCTGCGGGGCGTGGCGGCGCGCGCGCGTGGCCATCCAGGCGTCGTCGCGCCACTGGAACGGTGTGGGGTCGGCGACGATGGAGGCGGTGCCGGGCGCCAGTTCGGCCTGGCGCGCGACCGGGTCGGCCTTGGCCGGCAGTTCTTCGCCGCGCGGGCCGCGCAGGGCGAACTTGTAGCGGGCGCCGGGGCCGACGCCGGGCACGAACAGCTCCCACACGCCGGCCTGGTGGCGCAGGCGCATCGGGTGGCGGCGCGCGTCCCAACTGTTGAAGTCGCCGATCACCGCCACGCGCGGGGCGTTGGGCGCCCACACTGCGAAGCGGGTGCCGCGCTCGCCGTCGACCTCGACCACGTTGGCGCCCAGCGCATCGGCCAGGTGCAGATGATGGCCTTCGGCGATCAGGTGCAGGTCGAAGTCGCTCAGTTGTGGGCCGAAGGCGTAGGCGTCGGCGGTGTACTGCTCGCCGCCGGGCCAGCGGATGCGCAGGCGGTAGCGCCCTTCGCCCGGCAGTTCGGCATGGAAGAAGCCTTCCGGCCCCTGCTGCAGCGGCACTTCGCTGCCGTCCTCCAGCACCGCCAGCACCGCATCGGCGCCCGGCTGGTAGCTGCGCAGCACGCGCGCCTCGCCGAGGCGATGCGCACCCAGCACGGCGAACGGGTCGCCGTGGCGGGCAGTGGCGAAGGCGCGTTGCGTCGCGTCGTCCCAGACGTGGACGGCATCACTCATCGAATCGACTCCTGGGGCGCGGGAAAGCGGTCGAGTATGCGCAACAGTCCCTGTATGGGCACCATGATCCATGCCGGGCGATTGGCGGCCTCGTAGCGAATTTCGTAGCAGGCCTTCTCGATCAGGAACAGCAAGGTGGTGGCCTCGAACGCGGCCGGCGCCACCCACGGATGCGGGCTGACATCGAGCACGCCGCGATAGGCGGCCAGGAACGCGGCGCTGGCGCGGCTGCGGAACGCGGCCAGGTATTGCTCCTGCGCGGTGTCCAGGCCGGCGCCGACGCGTGCGGCGGTGCCCTCCTCGCCGCGCGCGGAGACTTCACTGGCGTAGTCCAGCGAGCGCAGGAAGCCGGCCACGTCGTGCAGCGGGCTGGCCTTGGCGCGGCGTTCGTCCAGCGACTTGGCCGGCTCGCCTTCGAAGTCGATCAGCACCACGTCGTCGAACGCGACCAGGATCTGGCCGAGGTGGAAATCGCCATGCACGCGGGTCAGCAGCGCACCCGACAACAGCGACGGCGCCTGCTGCAGCCAGGCATCCAAACGCGCACGCTCGGCCAGCAGGCTGTCCACCGCGGCGTGTTCGGCCGGGTCGTCGTTGGCGTCGCGATGCGCCAGCAGGGTGTCCCACATCGCCTGCACCTCGTGCACCACGCCGTCCACCACCTGCTGCGCGGCGGCCGCGTCCACCGGCTGCGGCGCGAAGGCGGGCGCGTCGGTGGGTTGCGCCAGCACCGCGTGCAGTTCGGCCAGGCGCCGGCCGACCAGCGCGGCGAAGGCGTCATAGCCGGCCACGCTCTCCAGCCGCGCCGCATCGTCCTGGGCGGCATCGTATTCCTCGGCACCACGTGCGAGATGATCCAGGGTCCAGCGCCAGGCGTCGCCCTGGTTGCGCACGAAGCCCTGCAGCAGCGCCAGCGTGGTCTCGCTGCCGTCGGCCTCGACGCGGGCGACATGGCCCAGCAGCGGCGCGGCGTTGGCGTAGCCCAGCGCAGTGAGGCGCTCGCCGATCTCGATCTCCGGATTGATGCCGGCCGACACGCGCCGCAGCAGCTTGAACACCGCCGCATCGCCGACGATCAGCGAGCTGTTGCTCTGCTCGGCCGACAGCCAGCGGATCTCCGGGTCGGCGGGGATGTCCACGCGCTGCAATGCGGGCGTCGGGCAGAAGCGGATGCGCTCGGCAGCCATCTCGTTGCCAGCGTCACCGTCCACGCGCAGCTCCGCCTTGTCGCGCAGCGCGGCGAGCATGCTCAGGGTGAAGGGCTTCAGCGCGAAGGCGTCGGTCAGGTAGCCAACCTCGCGGCCGTGGCGCACGCGCGCCAGCGCCAACTGTTCGGCCAGCACGCTCGGCTGCTCGCGCTCCCAGACGATGCCCAGCGGCAGGATGTAGCGCTCGTGGGCGCCGTCGTCCAGCTCCGCCTCGATCTCCAGCAGGGTCAGGCCGTCTCCGCCGGACAGCGGCGTGCGCAGAGCGATGCGTACGCTGCGCAGCGCGCGGTCCTTGGCCGCGAACCAGCGCCGCGTGGACAGCCACGCCGGCAGGATGTCGCGTTCCAGCGTCGGCAGATGCGCCTGCAGGCCGGCGCTATCGACCGTATTGCGCAGCACCAGGGTCTGGTAGTCCGGCAGCGGCACCGGCGCCGGCACGTGCCAGTCCGGCAGCGTGGCATTGCCGACCAGTTGGAAAGCGTAGAAACCGAACGCCGGCACGGTGAGCAGATAGGTCAGGCGCCCGATCGGCGGGAAGCTGCCGCCGCCGAGGATGTCCACCGGCACCCGGCCCTCGAACTCGGACAGGTCCAGTTCCACCGCCTGCAGCGTATGCGAGAGGTTGGCCACGCACAGCACGGTCTCGTCCTCGTGGCAGCGTAGGTAGGCGAGCAGGCGGCGGTTGCCCGGATACAGGAAGCGCAGCGCACCGCGACCGAAGGCGCGGTAGCGCTTGCGCACCGACAGCACGCGGCGGGTCCAGGTCAGCAGCGAGTACTGGTCGCGCTGCTGCGCTTCCACGTTGACCGCCTGGAAGCCGTACAGCGGGTCCATGATCGGCGGCAGCACCAGCGCGGCGGGATCGGCGCGCGAGAAGCCGCCGTTGCGGTCGATCGACCATTGCATCGGCGTGCGTACGCCGTCGCGATCGCCGAGATGGATGTTGTCGCCCATGCCGATCTCGTCGCCGTAGTACAGCACCGGCGTGCCGGGCATGGTCAGCAGCAGCGAGGTCATCAGTTCGATGCGGCGGCGGTCGCGCTCCAGCAGCGGCGCCAGGCGCCGGCGGATGCCCAGGTTGATGCGCGCGCGGCGGTCGGCGGCATAGGTCTGCCACAGGTAGTCGCGCTCGGAGTCGGTGACCATCTCCAGGGTCAGTTCGTCGTGGTTGCGCAGGAAGATCGCCCACTGGCAACTCTCCGGGATCTCCGGGGTCTGGCGCATGATGTCGGTGATCGGGAAGCGGTCCTCGCGCGCGATCGCCATGTACATGCGCGGCATCAGCGGGAAGTGGAACGCCATGTGGCATTCGTCGGCGTTCTCGCCGAAGTACTGCTGAGTGTCCTCCGGCCACATGTTGGCCTCGGCCAGCAGCATGCGGTCGGGGTACTCGGCATCGAGCGTGGCGCGGATGCGGCGCAGGATGGCGTGGGTCTCGGGCAGATTCTCGTTCGAGGTGCCCTCGCGCTCGATCAGGTACGGCACCGCGTCCAGGCGCAGGCCGTCCACGCCCAGGTCCAGCCAGAAGCGCATCACTTCCAGCACGGCTTCCATGACCGCCGGGTTGTCGAAGTTCAGATCCGGTTGGTGCGAGTAGAAGCGGTGCCAGAAGTACTGGCCGGCTTCCGGGTCCCAGGTCCAGTTGGACTTCTCGGTATCGCAGAAGATGACGCGGGTGCCGGCGTAGTCCTGGTCGCTGTCGGACCACACGTAGAACGCGCGCTCCGGCGAGCCGGCCGGGGCCATGCGCGCACGCTGGAACCAGGGATGCTGGTCGGAGGTGTGGTTGATCACCAGCTCGGTGACGATGCGGATGCCGCGCGCATGCGCCTGCTCCACGAAACGCTGGAAGTCGGCGATGCTGCCGTAGTCCGGGTGCACCGCCATGTACTCGGCGATGTCGTAGCCGTCGTCGCGGCGCGGGCTGGGGTAGAACGGCAGCAGCCAGATCGTGTCCACGCCCAGGTCGGCGATGTAGTCGAGCTTGGAGATCAGCCCGGGGAAATCGCCGATGCCGTCGTCGTTGGAGTCGAAGAACGACTTGACGTGCACCTGGTAGATGATCGCGTCCTTGTACCAGCGCGCATCGCCGACCGGTGCGCGCGGCTCGAGGTGGGGGGACGACGGCGCGGCGACATTCATGCAGGAACTCCGGCGCGGATGCGCCACAGGGAGAACGGCCGCGACGGATCGAGGCGGATGTGTTGGGTCTTGCCGTACCAGGCGAAGTCGTGGCCGTCCCACAGGTCGCGCACGGCGACGCTGGCATGGTCGGGCAGGCCCAGTTCCCACAGCGGCACCTCGATCTGCGCGTTCTGCGCCGCATGCGGATCCAGGCTCACCGCCACCAGCACCAGGCTGCGCCCGCGCGCCAGGTGCGCTTCATCGAGGAACTTGCCGAAGTACAGCACCTGCTCGTTGTGCGCGACGTAGAAGCGCGTGCCCAGGTGCGACTGCAGCTCCGGATGCTGGCGGCGCAGCAGGTTGAGGCGGGTGATCTCCTCGACGATGTCGCCCGGGGCGCGCTCGGGCCACACCCGCAACTGGTACTTCTCCGAGTCGAGGTACTCCTCCTTGCCCGGCAGCGGCGTGGCCTCGCACAGTTCGAAGCCCTGGTACATGCCCCACAGCCCGGACAGCGTGGTGGCCAGCGCGGCGCGGATCAGGTGCCCGCTGCGCCCGCTGTGCTGCAGGAACAGCGGATTGATGTCCGGGGTGTTGACGAAAAAGTGCGGGCGGAAGCACTCGCTGGGCGCGCCGCTGTTGAGTTCCTCGATGTAGGCCTGCAGTTCGGCCTTGTGCTGGCGCCAAGTGAAATAGGTATAGGACTGCGAGAAGCCGACCTTGGCCAGCCGGTACATCGGCTTGGGCCGGGTGAAGGCCTCGGACAGGAACACCACTTGCGGATGGCGCCCGCGCACCTCGGCGATCAACCATTCCCAGAACGGGAACGGCTTGGTGTGCGGGTTGTCGACACGGAACAAGGTGACGCCCTCGTTGACCCAGAACAGCACCGCATCGCGCAGCGCATTCCACAGCGCCGGCACCGCGCCGCTGGCGTAGAAGTCGACGTTGACGATGTCCTGGTACTTCTTCGGCGGATTCTCCGCGTACGGGATGGAGCCGTCGACGCGCCAGGTGAACCAGTCCGGATGGTCGCGCAGCCACGGATGGTCTGGGGCGCACTGGATGGCGAAGTCCAGCGCCAGCTCCAGGCCGTGCTCGGCCGCGGCGACACGCAGGCGGCGAAAACCGTCGAGCCCGCCCAGTTCGGGATGCACCTCGGTATGGCCGCCCTCGGCCGAGCCGATCGCATACGGGCTGCCGGGTTCGCCCGGCTCGGCGGTCACCGCGTTGTTGCGGCCCTTGCGGTTCTTCTCGCCGATGGGATGGATCGGCGGCATGTACAGCACGTCGAAGCCCATCGCCTGGATGTGCGGCAGCCGCGCGATCACGTCGTCGAAGGTGCCGTGGCGCTGCGGATCGCCGCTCTGCGAGCGCGGGAACAGTTCGTACCAACTGGCGAAGTGCGCCGCGCGGCGTTCGGCCTCGACCCGGAAGGTCATCGGGTATTCGGTGCGGAACGGCTTGGCGTCGGCGCGCGCCATCGCGTCGGCGGTGTCGGGTTCGAGCAGCAGCTGCGCCTTCTCGGCCAGGTCGTCGGTGCGGGCGATGCGGGTCGCGATGGCCTTCAGCCGCGTGGCGAGCGCGCCGCGGCTACGGCCACGTGCGGCCTCGACCTGGGCCAGTGCTTCCTGCACGTCCACCGACAGCAAGGTGCCGGCGGCGCGCTTCTTTTCCAGGTCGGCGTGGGTGGTGGCGTAGACGTCGCGCCAGGCTTCGATGCGGAACTCGTAGCGGCCCAGGCGCTGCAGCGGGAACTCGCCGCGCCAGCGGTCGTTGCCGAGCGCGCGCATCGGCGCGCTCGACCAAGTGCGCGCATCGGCGGCGCGCCACAGCAGCGCCACGGCGATGCGGTCGTGGCCGTCGCAGAACGCGTCGGCCTCCACGCACACGCGGTCGCCGACGGTGCGTTTGACCGGGAAGCGTCCGTCGTCCACCGACGGCGTCACCGCCTCGATGCACACCCGCGCCTCGCCGGCGGCGATCTCGGCCGGTGTGCGTGCGCGCGCGGCGGTCAGTACCGGGCGCGCCGGCAGGCTGCGATAGATGCGCACCTCGCCCGCTTCCAGGGTGCCGCCCTGCTCGCCTTGGATCGGCTCGCCTTGGTCGCTGAGCAGGCCTTCGCTGTCGCCCAGCAGGCGCAGCAGCGCCGGCCCGGGCACCGGCAGTAGGTGGTCGCGGTCGCTGTTGAGCAGCACCAGCCATGGCGCGGCATCCAGCGGCTCCACCGCCACCGCGGTGAGCGCGCCGTCGCGCAGCAGTGGGCGCAGGCGCAGCGACGCGTTGGCGTCGGGCAGCGATGCTGACAGCGGGGACGCATCCCCCTCGGATATGCCGTGCTGCGCAGGCGCGGGCTGCCCGTGTTCCGTCGATGTGTCCTGCGCGGCGATCGCCCAGGCCCCACCAAAGGCAGCCGCTAGGCGCTGCCGCTGCGCGCGCGGCAAGGGCAGTGGCGTATCCGAGGCCGTCTCGGCATCGACGGTGGCGACCACGCAACGCGCCAGAGCACGCAAGGCGCTGTCCTCATCGAAGAACCAGTCGCCGCGGCCGTCCCACCAAGCCAGGGAGGAGAAGGCGGCATCGAAGCCGGCGCCGGCCAAGCCGCGCAAGGCGTCCAGGCCCAGGCCGGGCGTCCAGGCCAGCAGCCGCGCCTGCGGCGCCTGTGCGTGGACCCCGTCGATCAGCGTGCGCCACAACGGCGCCGGAATGCGCCCTGGCTGCAGCACGCGGAAGCCGGCTACGCCGCTGCGCAGCCAGTCGACCAGGCGCGCACTCCACCACTGCGCCAGGCCCGCCCCTTCTTCGGCGGAGGCGAAGCGGCCCACCGCGATGTCCGGCGCGGCGCGTTCGGCGCGCGGATCCGGCAGCGCCGAGCTGCGTGCGCGGAACCAGTGCGGGTGTTCCTGCAGCAGGCGGCTGCCGCCGCCGATCTCGTCGATGCGCAGGTCCAGCAGCACGCGCAGCCCATGCTGCTCGGCCCGCTGCAGCCAGTGGCGCAACTGTGTCTGGCCCGCCGCGTCGTCGGCTGCGGGGTCGTGCAGACGGCCCTGCGCATCCTGTGCGAACGGATTGGGCACGACGATGTGATCGCAGCCCTGTGCCTGTGCCGCCGCCATGGCCGTGTCCAGCGCGGCCGCATCGTGAGGAGGAAAGAGGGACAGCAGGCAGACATGCATTCGGAAGATCCCGTTCGACGAATGAGAAGGACACGTCGCCTCTGCGCGCCGTTGCCGGCAGCGCGGACTGCGCCGTCGCATGGCAAGGGCGTCGGAACGGGATGCGCCTGCACGCGGTCGCGCTTTCAGAGATGGCGACGGCGCCGGCGCACCCGGTCCGCGCGATGCGATGCAGCCGCGCTACAAGACCACGAACGCCGCAAATGGAATGTGTGGATGACATTAAATGCGCGTGCATGTGATGCGACGCGCTGTGACAGGGTGTGGCGGCGCACGCTGCGCGACGCCATACGCAATGCGGGCCATGCCGAATTCACGCGATGCTGACGCTCGCGCTTGCGTGGCGCGCGAGGCCGCAGTTTGGCGCAGAGGCCTCGGCCGTCTTCCAGGCGCAGACTCACGCCGGCGTGGCTTCAACGCATCTCCGAACTTACTGCCACTACACCCTATCCGTATGCCGCTGGCCCTTGGGGCCTAACTGCCATGCCGCCGCGACGCGCGAAGTGATGTACCTTCCGATGGCGCAATGCGTCGGGACTGAAGTCCCTCCCACAGTGCACCCCGCAGGCTCGCCGTAAGCCCCTGTGGGAGCGACTTCGTCGCGACCAGTGAAGCCATCCAATGACCGATTGCTACAGCAGTCGGGACTGAAGCCCCTCTCGCAATGCACCCGGCAGGCTCGCCGTAAACCCACGCAGGGATCAACTGTCATGCCGCC
The DNA here is from genome assembly GCF_009192885.1 of Xanthomonas sp. LMG 12462. NCBI lineage: Bacteria > Pseudomonadati > Pseudomonadota > Gammaproteobacteria > Lysobacterales > Lysobacteraceae > Xanthomonas > Xanthomonas sp. LMG 12462. The sequence continues at coordinate 84,144 of NZ_NMPP01000029.1, forward strand.
GCGACGCGCGACGTGATGTGCGTTTTCCGATCGCCCAATGCGTCGGGACTGAAGTCCCTCCCACAGTGCACCGGGCAGGCTCGCCGCAAGCCCCTGTGGGAGCGACTTCAGTCGCGACGAGTGAAGCCATCCAATGACCGATTGCGACAACAGTCGGGCCTGAAGCCCCCTCTCACAATGCACCCGGCAGGCTCGCCGTAAACCCACGCGGGGATCAACTGTCATGCCGCCGCAACGCTAGAAGTGATGTGCTTTCCGATGGCGCAATGCGTCGGGACTGAAGTCCCTCCCACAGTGCACCCGGCAGGCTCCCCGTAAGCCCCTGTGGGAGCGACTTCGTCGCGACCAGTGAAGCCATCCAATGACCGATTGCTACAGCAGTCGGGACTGAAGCCCCTCTCACAATGCACCCGGCAGGCTCGCCGCAAACTCACGCGGTGATCAACTGTCATGCCGCCGCGATACGCGACGTGACGTGCGTTTTCCGATCGCCCAATGCGTCGGGACTGAAGTCCCTCCCACAGTGCACCGGGCGGGCTCGCCGCAAGCCCCAGTGGGGCGGCTTCAGCCGACAGGGCTCGACCGGAAATGCACCGTCGCGGCTGAAGCCGCTCTTACGGGACATCTCCCGGAATAGGTGGAGCGCCCTTCACTCGCTCATCGAATAGGCGCGCTCGGCGCCGGCCGCGGACCAGGCGGTGTTGGGGGTGGCCTGCAGGGTGAAGCGCAGTTCGCCGCCGGCCATGAGTTCCTCGTGGCGCAGGAACGCGCGGTTCAGCGGCCGCCCGTTGAGGGTGACGCTGCCGACATAGGGGTGCGCGTCGTCCAGGCCGTCGGCGATCACCGTGAAGCGCTTGCCGTTGGGCAGCGCCAGGGTGGCGCGCGGCAGGAACGGGCGGCCGAGGATGTACTGGTTGCTGGCCGGCGCCACCGGGTAGAAGCCCAGCGCGGTGAACACGTACCAGGCCGACATCTGCCCCATGTCGTCGTTGCCGGCCAGGCCGTCCGGGCGCGCCGCGTACTGGCTGCGCATGATCTGCTGCAGCCGCGCCTGGGTGCGCCACGGCTGCCCGGCGTAGGCATACAGATAGGCGACGTGATGGCTGGGTTCGTTGCCGTGCGCATACCAGCCGATCAGCCCGGTGATGTCCTCCATGTGCGCGAACACCTTGGGATCGACCTTGGCGTCGAACACCTGGTCCAGCCGCGCCAGCAGCTTGTCGTCGCCACCGTGCGCACTCGCCAGGCCGGCCACGTCCTGCGGCACGTACCAGGAGTACTGCCAGGCGTTGCCTTCGGTGTAGTCGGTGCCGTAGCCGCTGGCGTCCGGATCGAACGGGGTGCGGAAGCTGCCGTCGCGCTTGCGCGCGCGCATGAAGCCGGTGTCCGGATCGAAGGCGTTGCGCCAGTTGCCGGCACGCTTGGCGAAGGTGGCTGCAACCTCCGTGCGGCCCATGTCCTGCGCCATCTGCGCGATGGTCCAGTCGTCGAAGGCGTATTCCAGGGTCTTGGAAGCGGCCTCGCCTTCCTCGTCGATCGGCACGTAGCCCAGCTCGCGGTACTGGGCGATGCCGTCGTAGGGGCCGTAGTTGGCGCTGGCCACCATGGCCTTGAGCGCGGCGTCGGTGTCGTAGCCGCGGATGCCCTTCATGTACGCGTCGGCGATCACCGGCACCGCGTGGTAGCCGATCATGCACCAGGTCTCCAGGCCGTGGAACGCCCACACCGGCAGCACACCGTAGGGGCTTTCGCGCTGGTGCGCGAGCAGCGAGTTGACGATGTCGTTGGTGCGTTGCGGCGGCTGCACGATGGTCAGCAGCGGATGCAGCGCGCGGTAGGTGTCCCACAGCGAGAACGTCGAATAGTGGGTGTAGCCCTGCGCCTGGTGCACGGCGTTGTCCGGCCCGCGATAGCGGCCGTCGCTGTCCATGAACAGGGTCGGACCGAGCAGGCTGTGGTACAGCGCGGTATAGAACTGGGTGCGCTGCGCGGGCGGCGCGTCCACCTCCACCGCGCCCAGCGCCTGCGCCCATTGCGCGCGCGCCGCGCGGCGCACGCCGTCGAAATCCCAGCCCGGCACCTCGGCGTCGAGATTGGCGATGGCACTGTCCTCGCTGACCGGCGAGATCGCCACCTTCACCAGCAGCGGCCCGCGCAGGGCGTCGCCGAAGTCGAACGAGCCGACCAGTTGCCGGCCTTCGATCTGCGCGCGCTGGGTGGGGTCGTTGTCGCCCGGCGGCGGGAAGCCCTTGTAGGGGATGTCCTGCTCGGTGTTGTGGAAGGCGTGGCCGCGCAGCGGCTGCGAGAAACGCAGGGCGAAGTACAGCTGCCGCCCCGGCGCCCAGCCGCGGGTCTCGCGGAAACCGGTGACGGTGCCGTCGGCGCGCAGGCGCAGCCGCGACCAACTGATCTTGCCCGGGTAGTCGTACAGGCTGGTGCGCAGGTCCAGCAGCACGTGCGCCGGCTGGCCGGCCGGATAGGTGTAGCGGTGCACGCCGACGCGGGCGCTGGCGGTCAGTTCGGCGCGCACCTTGTAGTCGTCCAGGGTCACCGCGTAGTAGCCCGGCTCGGCGCGCTCGTCGTCGTGGCGGAAGCGCGCGCTGTAGCCGCTGCCGGGTGTGTCCGGGTCGCCGCGCTCCAGCCGCACCGCACCGCTGATCGGCATCAGCAGCACGTCGCCCAGGTCGGAGTGGCCGGTGCCGGAGAAGTGCGTATGCGAGAAGCCGACCAGGCTGCGGTCGTCGTAGCGGTAACCCGCCGCCCAGCCGTAGGCGTCCTTGCGCGGCTGGATGCGCGTGTCCGGGCTCAGCTGGACCATGCCGAACGGCACCGTGGCGCCAGGATAGGTGTGGCCCTCGCCGCCGGTACCGATGAAGGGGTCCACCGCGGCCACCGCACGCCCGCCGGCGTTACCGCCCGCCGCCGCGACGGCGGATGCGATCGGCCACAGCGCGGCCAACAGCAGCGCGGCAGCGCCGCCCAGCGTCCTCGAGCTGCGCATGGGCGGCTCCCCGTATCGAATCGATCCAAACGGATAGCACAAAGCCACTGCAATGCCTTGCTGCACTGCAAAATGCGGATCGGATCACGACGGCGCAGGATGAGCGACCTTTTGAACCGGTCTAATCCGCCGTGGCGCCGTCTCCCGCCGACAAACGCGTCACCGTGTCCGACATCGCCGCCGCCTGCGGCGTGTCGCGGGCGACCGTGTCGCTGGTGCTGCGCAACAGCCCGCTGGTGCATGCGGACACGCGCGCGCGGGTGGCGGCGGAGATCGCCCGCCAGGGCTATGTCTACCACCGCGGCGCGGCCAGCCTGCGCGGCCGCGCGTCCAATGCGGTGGCGCTGGTGGTCAACGACCTGGCCAATCCGTTCTTCGCCGAGTTCGCCGGCGGCGTGGACGCGGCGCTGGCCGAGGCCGGCTACGTGATGCTGATGGGCAGCACCGGCGAATCGCCGGAGCGCCAGCAGACCGTGCTGGCCTCGCTGATCGAGCATCACCCGGCGGCGATGATCCTCTCGCCCACCGAGAACACCGACGCGGCGCGGTTGCGCCAGTTGCTGGGGCCGCGCCTGCCGGTGCTGCTGTTCAACCGCGCGCTGGACGGCGACTGGCCGCTGCTGGCGCTGGACAACTGCCGCGGCGCGCGCCTGGCCACCGAACACCTGCTGGCGCAGGGCCACCGCGCCATCGCCTTCTTCGGCGGCCACCGCCAGTCCAGTTCCTGCGCCGAGCGCCGTGCCGGCTACCGCGAGGCGCTGGCCGCCGCCGGCATCGCGGTCGACCCGGCGTGGCTGATCGAATGCGCGCCGACCCGGCTGGAAGCCGCGCGCCAGGCCGGCGCGCTGTGCGCGCGCGACCCGCTGCCGACCGCGCTGGTCTGCTACAACGACGTGGTCGCGCTGGGCCTGGCCAGCGGCCTGGCCGAACGTGGCCGCATCGCCGGCCGCGACTACGCACTGATCGGCTTCGACGACATTCCCGAGGCCGCCGTCGCCACCCCGCCGCTGTCCACCGTCGCCGTCGCCCCGCGCGAGCGCGGCATGCAGGCCGCGCGCCTGGTGCTGGACGCGCTGCGCCACCGCCAGGCCCTGCCTGCGCTTACCATCGCCCCCGCCCGGCTGTGCCTGCGCGCCAGCAGCCGGGTCGCCCTCTCGCCCGTTCCCGGAGTCGCTGCATGAGCCGTCGCCCGCTGTCCAACACCGCCGCCATCGCGGTGGTCAGCATGATCTTCTTCACCTGGGGCGGCCTGACCAGCCTCAACGACGTGTTGATCCCGCATCTGAAAGCCGTGTTCCAGATGAACTACGCGCAGTCGATGCTCATCCAGTTCACCTTCTTCGGCGCCTACTTCCTGATGTCGGTGCCGGCCGGCGCGGTGGTGTCGCGGGTCGGCTACAAGGCCAGCATCGTCATCGGCCTGGTGGTGGCGGCGATCGGCGCGGCGATGTTCTACCCGGCCGCGCGCCTGCCCTCCTACCCACTGTTCCTGACCGCACTGTTCGTGCTGGCCAGCGGCATCACCCTGCTGCAGGTGGCGGCCAATCCGTACATCAGCCTGATCGGTGCCCCGGAGAAGGCGCCGAGCCGGCTCAACTTTGCCCAGGCGCTGAACTCGCTGGGCACCACCGTATTCCCGTGGCTGATCGGCCCGCTGATCCTGGCCGGCGCGGTGCTCGGCGCCGACCAGCTGGCGGCGATGAATCCCGCGCAGCTGTCCGCCTACCGCATTGAGCAGGCGCGCTCGGTGGAGATCCCCTACCTGATGCTGGCCGGCGGCCTGCTGCTGCTGGCGGTGTTCGTGCTGGTGATGCGGGTACCGTCGCTGCGTGAGGACAACGACGCCAGCGCCGAATCGCATCACAGCTTCGCCGACGCGCTGCGCCACCCGCACCTGCTGTGGGGTGTGGTGGCGATCTTCATGTACGTGGGCGCGGAAGTGTCGATCGGCAGCTTCCTGATCAACTACATCTCCGGCCCCACCACCGGTGGCCTGACCGAAGCCGCTGCCAGCCACTATCTGCCGTTCTACTGGGGCGGCGCGATGGTCGGCCGCTTCGCCGGCGCCGCGCTGCTGCAGTTCGTCCCGGCCCGCAAGCTGCTGGCGACCTTCGCCGGCATCGCCTCGCTGCTGCTGATCGCCACCATGCTCAGCACCGGCCATGTGGCGATGTGGAGCGTGATCGCCATCGGCCTGTTCAACTCGATCATGTTCCCGACCATCTTCACCGTGGCCATCGAGCGCCTGGGCGTGCTCACCAGCAAGGCCTCCAGTCTGCTGATCATGGGCATCGTCGGTGGCGCCCTGGTGCCGCTGGCGCAGGGTGCGCTGGCCGACGCCATCGGCATCCAGCACGCCTTCGTGATTCCGCTGCTGTGCTACGCCTACATCGTCTGGTACGGCCTGCGCGGTTCGCGCCTGTCGCCGGAGCTGGCGGCGGCCGCGCCCACCACCGCGCCGACCGCGCGCGTGATGCACTGATCCGTTGATCCGTTCCCGGTGCGGCGGCGGCGCACACGCCGTCGCCGCGCACCAACGCCTTCCCCTCCCTCACCCAGCTCGCCAGCCAACCGTATGAACCTGCCCGCCACGCCCCTGCCCGACTTCGCCGACACCGCCGTCCTGCGCGCGCACATCGCCGACACCATGGCCTTCTACCACCCGCGCGCGATCGACCCGGCGGGCGGCTTCTTCCACTACTTCCGCGACGACGGCAGCGTGTACGACGCCGGCCATCGCCACCTGGTCAGCAGCACCCGCTTCGTCTTCAACTACGCGATGGCGGCGATCGAGTTCGCCGACTCGGCACTGGCCGCCGAATACCTGGACGCCGCGCGCCACGGCCTGCGCTACCTGCGCGAGGTGCACCGCGATACCGCCAGCGGCGGCTACGTGTGGACCCTGCGCGACGGCGTGGCCGAGGACCGCACCCAGCACGCCTACGGCGCCGCCTTCGTGCTGCTGGCCTACGCCACTGCGAAGAAGGCCGGCCTGGACACCGACGCGTGGATGGACGAGACCTGGCAGTTGCTGGAAACCCGCTACTGGGATGCCGCCGCCGGCCTGTACCGCGACGAGGCCACCCCGGAGTGGACGTTCTCCAGCTACCGCGGCCAGAACGCCAACATGCACCTGTGCGAAGCGCTGATCGCCGCCTACGAGGCCAGCGCCGAGCCGCGCTACCTGCAGCGCGCGCTGCTCCTGGCCGACCACATCACCCGCCGCCAGGCGGCACTGGCCGGCGGCCTGGTGTGGGAGCACTACGACGCCGACTGGCAGGTGGACTGGGACTACAACCGCGACAACCCCAAGCACCTGTTCCGGCCGTGGGGTTTCCAGCCCGGCCATCAGGTCGAGTGGTCCAAGCTGCTGGTGCTGCTGCACGGGCACCTGCAGGCGTCCACCGGCACCGCGCCGGCGTGGCTGCTGCCGACCGCGCGGCACCTGTTCGACACCGCCCTGGCGCACGGCTGGGACGCGCAGCATGGCGGCATCGTCTACGGCTTCGCCTCCGGCACCGAAGACGCGCCGGTGGTCGGCGTGCCCGACGTGGCCGCGGCGCCGACCTACTTCTGCGACGACGACAAGTACTTCTGGGTGCAGGCCGAAGCCATCGCCGCGGCCTCGCGGTTGCTGGCCGCCACCGGCGATGCCACGTATCGCGCCGTCTACGACAAGCTGTGGGCATATTCCTGGGAGCACCTGGTCGACCACCGCTACGGCGCCTGGTTCCGCATCCTCAGCCGCGACAACCGCAGCTACAGCGACGAGAAGAGCCCGGCCGGCAAGACCGACTACCACACCATGGGCGCCTGCCACGACGTGCTGGCGGTGATGCGCGGCAGCAAGGCGTTCGCGTAGGCGAATAGCGCGGAGATGCACTGCGGGAGCGACTTCAGTCGCGAC
>NZ_NMPP01000003.1:0-98655 GCF_009192885.1 Xanthomonas sp. LMG 12462
GCGCGCCGAAGCGCTGCTGCAGGCCTTGTCCCAGCGCATCCTGATCATCGATGGAGCGATGGGCACGATGATCCAGCGCCATGGGCTGCAGGAGGCCGACTATCGCGGCGAGCGCTTCGCCGAGGGCTACGACGCGCAGGCCGGGCACGTGCACGGCCCCGGCTGCGATCATGCGCCGCAGGGCCACGACCTGAAGGGCAACAACGACCTGCTGCTGCTGACCCGGCCGGAGGTCATCGCCGAGATCCACCGCGCCTACCTCGATGCCGGCGCCGACCTGCTCGAGACCAATACCTTCAACGCGACGTCGATCAGCCAGGCCGACTACCACCTGGAACACCTGGTCTACGAACTCAACAAGGCCGGCGCGCAGGTCGCGCGCGCCTGCTGCGACGCGGTCGAGGCACTGACGCCGGACAAGCCGCGGTTCGTGATCGGCGTGCTCGGCCCGACCAGCCGCACCGCCTCGATCAGCCCGGACGTCAACGACCCCGGCTTCCGCAACACCAGCTTCGACGAGCTGCGCGCCACCTACCGCGAGGCGATCGACGGCCTGATCGACGGCGGCGCCGACACGCTGATGGTGGAGACCATCTTCGACACGCTCAACGCCAAGGCCGCGCTGTACGCGATCGAGGAAGTGTTCGACACGCGCGGCGGGCGCCTGCCGGTGATGATCTCCGGCACCATCACCGACGCCTCCGGCCGCACCCTGTCCGGGCAGACCGCCGAAGCGTTCTATGCCTCGGTCGCGCACGGGCGGCCGCTCTCGGTCGGACTGAACTGCGCGCTCGGCGCCAAGGACCTGCGCCCGCACGTGGAGACCCTGGCGCGGATCGCCGATGGCTACGTCAGCGCGCATCCCAACGCCGGCCTGCCCAACGCCTTCGGCGAGTACGACGAGACCCCCGAGGAAATGGCGGCGACGCTGCGCGAGTTCGCCGAGTCCGGGCTGCTGAACCTGGTCGGCGGCTGCTGCGGCACCACCCCGGCGCACATCCGCGCCATCGCCGAGGCCGTGCGCGGGCTGCCGCCGCGCGTGCCGCTGGCGGCGCCGGCGCAGGCCGCCTGATGAACGCCGCGCGCACCCTCGCCGTCGCCACCCGCATGCGCGCCTGCACCTCCCTGTTTCCGGAACGCTGATCATGTCCTCCGCCCGTCACACCCGCCTGTCCGGCCTGGAGCCGCTGCTGCTGACCCCGGACCTGCTGTTCGTCAATGTCGGCGAGCGCACCAACGTCACCGGCAGCGCGCAGTTCCGCAAGCTGATCAAGGAAGAGCGCTACGAGGAAGCGGTGGAGGTGGCGCGCCAGCAGGTCGCCAATGGCGCGCAGATCCTCGACGTCAACATGGACGAGGGCCTGATCGACTCGGAGAAGGCGATGGTGCGCTTTCTCAACCTGATCATGTCCGAGCCGGACATCGCACGCATCCCGGTGATGGTCGACTCCTCCAAGTGGAGCGTGATCGAGGCCGGGCTGAAGTGCCTGCAGGGCAAGAGCGTGGTCAACTCGATCTCGCTCAAGGAAGGCGAGGCGCCTTTCGTCGAGCACGCGCGCAAGGTGCTGCGCTACGGCGCCGCGGCGGTGGTGATGGCCTTCGACGAGGTCGGCCAGGCCGACACCTGCGCGCGCAAGGTGGAGATCTGCACCCGCGCCTACCGCATCCTCACCGAGCAGGTCGGGTTCCCGCCGGAAGACATCATCTTCGATCCGAACATCTTCGCCGTGGCCACCGGCATCGAGGAGCACGACAACTACGCGGTCGACTTCATCGAGGCCACCCGCGAGATCAAGCGCACCCTGCCGCATTGCCACGTCTCCGGTGGTGTGTCCAACGTGTCGTTCTCGTTCCGCGGCAACGAGACCGTGCGCCAGGCGATCCATTCGGTGTTCCTGTATCACGCCATCGCCGCGGGCATGGACATGGGCATCGTCAACGCCGGCGGCATGCCGATCTACGACGAACTGGACCCGGAGCTGCGCGAGCGCGTGGAGGACGTGATCCTCAACCGCCGCCGCGACGCCACCGAACGCCTGCTGGAGATCGCCGAGCGCTACAAGAAAGCGGGGAATCGGGATGCGGGAATCGGGAATCGGGAAAAGCTGGCGTGGCGCGAGAAGACGGTGCGCGAGCGCTTGAGCCATGCGCTGGTGCATGGCATCGACGAGTTCGTCGAGGTCGATACCGAAGAGGCGCGGCAGCAGGCCGCGCGGCCGCTGGACGTGATCGAAGGCCCGCTGATGGACGGCATGAACGTGGTCGGCGACCTGTTCGGCGCCGGCAAGATGTTCCTGCCGCAGGTGGTGAAGTCGGCGCGGGTGATGAAGAAGGCGGTCGCCTACCTGCTGCCCTACATCGAGGCGGAAAAGCTGCGCAGCGGCGACACCGGCAAGTCCAACGGCAAGATCGTCATGGCCACGGTCAAGGGCGACGTGCACGACATCGGCAAGAACATCGTCGGCGTGGTCCTGGCCTGCAACAACTTCGACGTGATCGACCTGGGTGTGATGGTGCCGACCCAGACCATCCTCGACCGCGCCCGTGCCGAGAACGCCGACATCATCGGCCTGTCGGGGCTGATCACCCCGTCGCTGGAGGAGATGACCCACGTCGCCCGCGAGATGCAGCGGCAGGGCTTCTCGATGCCGCTGCTGATCGGCGGCGCCACCACCTCGCGCGCGCACACCGCGCTGAAGATCGACCCGCATTACGCGGCGCCGACGGTGTGGGTGAAGGACGCCTCGCGCGCGGTGGGCGTGGCGCAGTCGCTGATCTCGCGCGAACTGCGCGCGGCCTTCGTGGCCGCCAACGACGCCGACTACGCCGAGATCCGCCAGCGCCACAAGAACCGCGGCGACGCCAAGCGCCTGGTCTCGCTCGCGCACGCGCGCGGGCAGCGCTTCGACGGCGGCTGGGACGCCTACACCCCGCCGGCGCCCAGGCAGCCCGGCCTGCACGTGTTCGACGACTACCCGCTGGACGACCTGGTCCCGCTGATCGACTGGACCCCGTTCTTCCAGGCCTGGGAACTGGCCGGCAAGTTCCCGGCGATCCTCACCGACGAGATCGTCGGCCAGCAGGCCAGCGAGCTGTACCAGGACGCGCGCGCGATGCTGCAGCGGATCGTGGAGGAGAAATGGCTGACCGCCAAGGCCGTGTTCGGGCTGTGGCCGGCGCAGTCGGTGGGGGATGACGTTGTCGTCCTGACGGATCGGGAATCGGGAGACGGGAATGGGGAATCGTCAGGCGCGACCGCGCCGCTCGACCATTCCCGATTCTCCATTCCCCATTCCCTGCACTTTTTGCGACAACAGGTCGACAAGCCCGCCGAGCGCCCGGACTTCTGCCTGGCCGACTTCATCGCCCCGCGCGACAGCGGCAAGCAGGACTGGATCGGTGCGTTCGCGGTGACCGCCGGCATCGGCATCGAACCGCACGTGGCGCGCTTCGAGGCGGCGCACGACGACTACAACGCGATCCTGCTCAAGGCCCTGGCGGACCGCCTGGCCGAGGCAATGGCCGAGCGCCTGCACCAGCGCGTGCGCACCGAGTTCTGGGGTTACGCCGACGACGAGGCGCTGGACAACGAGGCGCTGATCGCCGAGCGCTATCGCGGCATCCGTCCCGCGCCCGGCTATCCGGCCTGCCCCGACCACAGCGAGAAGCAGACCCTGTTCGCCCTGCTCGATGCCGGTCGCAATGCCGGCATGTCGCTGACCGAGAGCTTCGCGATGCTGCCGACCGCCGCGGTGTCCGGCTACTACTTCAGCCACCCGCAGAGCCAGTACTTCGTGGTCGGCCGGCTGGGCAAGGACCAGCTCGCCGACTACGCCCGGCGCAAGGGTGTCTCGCTGCAACAGGCCGAACGCTGGCTGGCCTCCAACCTGGACTACGATCCGGAGTGAGCCCACGCCGACCGCAGGCGCCCCACGCGCCGTCGAGTGCATCGCCGATGCCCATGTCCACTCCGACCCCATTGAAGATCGTGGTCACCGGCAGTGCCGGCCGGGTCGGCCGCGCGATCCATATCCGGCTCGCGCGCGAGCACCACGTCAGCGGCTTCGACCGGACGCCCTGCTCCACCGCCGACTGGGTCGGCGGCCTCGACGATGCCGCACTGCTGGCGCGCGCACTGCAGGGCGTGGACGCCGTGATCCACACGGCCGCGCTGCACGCCCCGCACGTCGCGCATGTGCCGGCGGCGCGCTTCCGCCAGGTCAATGTCGACGGCACGCGCCGCGTCCTGGACGCCGCGGCGGCGGCCGGCGTGCGCCGCATCGTGTTCACCAGCACCACCGCGCTGTATGGCGACGCAGCCACTCCCGACGGCAGCGCCGGCTGGGTCGACGAGACGCTGGCGCCGCAGCCGCAGACCATCTACCACCACACCAAGCTGGAGGCCGAGACGCTGCTGCGCGAAGCGGCCGACCAAGGCGGGCCGAGCGTGCGCATCCTGCGCATGTCGCGCTGCTTCCCGGAACCGGTCAACGTGATGGCGGCATTCCGCCTGCATCGCGGCATCGACGCGCGCGACGTCGCCGAGGCCCATGCGGCGGCATTGCGGCATGCCGGGCCGGCAAGCGCGACGTTCGTGATTTCCGGCGCCACCCCGTTCCTGCGCGAAGATTGCGCCGAACTGCACACCGCAGCACCGGCGATCCTGCACCGCCGCGCGCCGACGCTGGTGGCGGCGTTCGCGCAACGCGGCTGGGCACTGCCGGAACGGATCGATCGCATCTATTCGCCGCAACGGGCGCTGGACGCACTGGGCTGGCAACCGCGCCATGGTTTCGCGGAAGTGCTGCACCAATACGACACGCACGTGCCCGAGGTGCTGCCGCCCAACGACGGGCGCGCCGTCAGCGACTGAGCGCCTGGCTCTGATCGGCACACCGGGTTCGGATGGCGGAGCAAGGACGTGCGCCGTCGGCGCGAACCGGAAGCGCCCAGGGTTTTACCGGCCGGTTCGTGAATCCCGATAAGCACTTGATCGAAAAAGCGAAATGCCTGGGCAGCGTGAAACCTGGCAAGGCAGCCCCGCCCCCTGCACGTCGCCGCACGCCCGTTTCGCGAAATCGGCACTTTTTCCTTAGTCCCGGCCGGCAGTTATGCTGAGGGCTGTCGCGCCCTCACGGGCGCGTGGATTGAAACATCGATCAGGCTGACGTCCATCATGGGCGCTTTGCCGTCGCGCCCTCACGGGCGCGTGGATTGAAACCCGGTGTCCCTGGCGTGCCCGGCAATCAGGCCAACCGTCGCGCCCTCACGGGCGCGTGGATTGAAACGTTCACTGAGGACTACACAATGAAAAGAACTATCGTCGCGCCCTCACGGGCGCGTGGATTGAAACCATCAAAAGCGCTTCGTCATTGTTCATCGGGTTGTCGCGCCCTCACGGGCGCGTGGATTGAAACTCCTTGCCGGCAGGGACTCGCTCATGCATGCCTGTCCCGCCATCCAAGGCGCCTGGGTGGGACCGTGCCAGGCCCTTGGTCGCGCGGAGGCGCGATTCACGCCATCACCGCACCATGGACCTCAGCGCAGCAGCACCGAAATGCCGAGGCCGCCCTGCCAGTCCGGGGTCTGCGACGACAGGCCGCGCAACACCGACAGATCCAGTTGCGCGCGGTTGGCGAACAGCCAGGTGACGCCGCTGCCGAGCGCGCGCATCTCGTCCTCGCCGCCGCCGATGCCGGCCTCGACGTAGGCGCTCAGCGAGTCGCCCGCGTAGAAGGTGTAGCTCGGCGAGACGCTCCAGCCGGAGCCGTCCTCGCTGTCGCTGACATTGCCGTACAGCGCCAGGCTGCGCCCCTCCGGCAGGTCCCAGCTGGCGCTTACGCCCAGGTCGTAGCGGTGGCCGGCATCGCCGTACGGCGCGCGACCGACCGGCAGGCTGGCGCTGCCGAGCAAGGCCCAACTGACGCGGTCGCTGGCGCTGGGCAATGCCTGCTTCAAGCCGATGCTGGCGTCGCCGCCACTGTGCCCGCGCTGGTCCTGCCCGCCGCCGCGCACGCGCTGCCACACCTGGCTGTCGATCGCCAGCTGCAACTCGGTGCGTGCGCTCAGGCCGAACCGCAGCCGGCTGTTGGCGACGTATTCGGTGCTGCGCACGTCGCCGTCGCGGTCGTAGCTGCCATCGAAGAACGCCTGCTCCCAGGCCAACTGTCCACGCTGCAGGGTGGTCGAGGCGAAGCCGATACCGGGCCGGTCGAACGCCGGCGCGTCCTCGGCGCAGGCCACGCCGGCAGTGCCGGTAGTGGCCGCCAGCAGCAGCGCCCCGCGCAGCAGCACATCGCCGCGGCGGCGCAACTGCGGCCGGCGGCCACGGTGGGTGGCGACGAACGACGGCACCGCCCGCGATCGCTGCGGCGCGAGAAAAGGCAGAACAGGCATGCGCGAACTCCTTGCGATGCGGGAGCGGAGGGCTGCGCCTCAAGGCGCCGGCGGCGAGTGTGCCTGGATCGCCGCAATGTGCGATGTGAAGCCCGGCAGCAGCACCCGGTTGCCGTAGCCGCTGAGGTGATCGGCATCGAAGAACAGCGGGCGCCCGTCGCGGCTGCCGCTGCAGCGCTGCGCGTCGCACAGCAGCGGCAACGGATCCCACACCGAGGCATGCGGCAGCTGCGCGGCGATGCGCTGCAGGCTCTGCAGCACCGGCGCACGGTAGCGCTCCATCGTCGCGCGTGCGATCGGGATGCCGCGCGCGCAGATCGGATTGCCGCGGTTGAACCAGTCCGAACAGCGATACGGCGGCGCGCGCAGCACCGGCTTGGGCGCTTCGAAGACGATGCGCACGCCGCGCTGCGCCAAGGGCTGCAGCAGCGCGACCGCAGCCGCTTCGCCAGCGCTGCGCGCGGCCTGCGCCTCGGCACCCTCCTGCTCGGCCATCGCCGCGGTCTCGTCGAACAGGCGGTCCTGATCGGCCAGGCGCAGCACGCGCAGGGCTGGCAGAAACAGCACATCGCCGTCGCGCGCTTGCGCGGCGACGTCGGCCAGGGTGCTGCGCTCATAGGCCTGGCAGCCGGGATTGCTGGCCTGCCAGGCCTGCAGGCCGACGATCGGGCAACCGCCGACGCCATACAGCCGCACCGGTACCCCGCTCTGCAGCGCGAAGCGCCGCAGCAGTTCGTTGTAAGCCAGCGCATGCGAGTCGCCGGCCACGAACACCTGGCCGCCGCCATCGCGGTTGGGCAGCGTGCAGGCGCCGCGCTCGAACAGCTTGGCGCTGCCCACCTGCACCGGCACCTGGCGGGTCTGCAGCGCGCACTGCGGAAACTCCCGGCGCAGGCCCTTGGCATAGGCGTACCAGTCCAGCGGATGCCGGCTGACCGTGCTCAACCCGTAATAGCGCTGGGCGTTCTGCAGCAGCGCATGGGTGCCGCCGGCGAGCAGCACCAGGCCCAGCCCGGCGACGATGGTCCGCGCCGGCGTGCGTGCGCGGCCAATGCGGCCATGCCGCCACGGCAGCTCCACCCAGCGGTACGAGGCCAGCGCCAGCAAGGCGACCAGCAGCAGCGCCGCGGCTCTGGTCGGCGCCGATTCCAGACCGACGGTCCAGCGGAACAGCACGAACACCGGCCAGTGCCACAGATACAGCGAGTACGACACGCGGCCGATCGCCACCGGTACGCGGTGCGCCAGCGCGCGCCGGGTCCAGCCGGCCGGGGCGCCATGCAGCAGCGCCAGCAAGGCGAGTGTGCCCAACACCGGCCACAGTCCATCCGGCCACGGCGAGTGGCCGGGACGCGCGCACCACAGGCCGACCACTACCGCCGCCAGCGCCATCGCCAGCAACGGCGAACGCCAGCTCCAGGCGCCCGGCGGCGGCGCCTGCGTCCCGGCCTCGAAGCGTCCGCGCAGCGCCAGCACCAGGTACAGCAACACGCCGCTGCCCAGTTGCCAGAAGCGTGCGGTGGTCAGGTAGAACGCGGCCGCCGCATCGCCGGCATCGCGGCTATGCCGCCAGGCGAACGCCAGCGAGGCGGCCGAGGCCAGCGCCACCAGCAGCGTCGACCACACCCGACCGCGGCCGCCACGGTTCCAGGCCAGGAACAGCAGCGGGAACAGCAGATAGAACTGCTCCTCCACGCCCAGCGACCAGGTGTGGGTGTACGGATTGAATTCGGCCTTGGGCGAGAAGTAGTCGTTGCCGGTCGCGGCCAGCACCCAGTTGCTGAGGCCGACGAAGGCCATGCGCCCGGTCCTGGCGCTGGTCTCGCTGAGCCAGGACTCGGGAATGAACAGGCCGCTGGCCAACGCCGTGACCAGCAGGCACACCACCAGGGCCGGCGCGATGCGGCGCAGGCGCCGCGCGTAGAACTGCGCGAACACGCCCAGCTGTCCGGCCGCCGGCAGGCGCTGCAACGACGCGCTGACCACGAAGCCGGAGATCACGAAGAACATGTCCACGCCGGTGAACCCGCCCGGCAGCCATGCCGGATCGAGGTGGTAGGCGATCACCGCCAGCACCGCGATCGCGCGCAGCCCGTCCACGTACGGCAGATAGCCGCCGCCGGCCTGCGCGTGCGGCGGCGTGCGGCCGCGCCCGGCGGCCAGCGTGCCCGTCCCTGGCAGCGCCACGTTTACCAGACCAGATCGTCGGGGATCTGGTACTTGGGATCGGCGTAGGGGTCTTCTTCTGCCGTCGCGTTCGGATCGACCCGCAGCGCCACCGCCGCCGGGAAGATCGCTTCGGCCTGGTCCAGCAACGCCGCGGTCACCAGCAGGTAGCGACCGTTCTGCTGCAGCACGCCCAACTCGCCGGCGTTGAGCGCCTTGAGCTGGTCGGCGGTGACGTAGATGCGCTTGATCTTGCCGCCATAGGGGAAATGGCGGGCGATGTCGGCCTCGGCGTGGTTCAGCGCCTGGCCCTTGAGCAGTTCGTCGAGCTTGGCCCGCGCCTCGCGGCGCAGGCGCGCTTCTTCCTGCTTCTGCCGCTCGGCCTCGATGCGCTCGTCCTTCTCGCGCTGGGCACGGATCGCATAGGCCTTGGCCAGATCGATGTCCTCGCGGCTGCGCGGCGGCCGCCCCGGCTGGCCGCCCGCGCCCTGCGGCTTGCCCTGACCAGGGCCGTTCCCGTGCGGACGGCCGCGCCCGCCGCCGGGCTTGCCGGCGTTGGGCGCGCCGCCGGGAGCGCGCTCGCCGCGCGCCCCGGCCGGTGCCGGGCGCTGGCCCGGCCGTCCCTGCGGCCGCGGCGCGGCAGGCGGGGCTTTGCGTTCGGGTTTCGGCGCGGGCTTGAAGCCCAGGCCCAGCAATTGCTCGCGGAGGGTATCGCTCATCGGGACGGCATCGGTCGGTTCGGGGGATCAGTAATGCGGCGGCGGCGGTTCGTCGGCCGGATCGGCGTAGAGCGTGCTGCGCACCTTGCCCAGATCTTCGAGCAGGTGACGCAGCAACTCGGCGTTGCGCTGGCTTTCGATACGCGCTTCGGCCAGGGCATCGCTCATTTCCGAAAGCGCCTGCTCCTGGAAGGAGAGGCGCGTTTCCAGCTCGATCAGGCGGTTTTCCAGCAACCGATCCTGGGTGGAAAAATCATGCTGCATGGATCGAACGTCCGCGGCCGATGCCGTAATACGCCAGGCCGAAGCTCTCGATTTCCTGCGGATCGTAGAGATTGCGGCCGTCGAACACCACCGCATCGCCGATCAGCTCCTTCATGCGGGTGAAGTCGGGGCTGCGGAACTGCTTCCACTCGGTGACCACCGCCAGCGCATCGGCGCCTTCCAGCGCGTCGAAGGCATCGTCGCAGAAATGCAGATCGGCGCGTTCGCCGAAGATGCGCTTGGCCTCGTCGGTCGCCTCCGGATCGTAGGCACGGACCGTCGCGCCCGCCTCCCACAGTTGCGCCAGCAGGCGGCGGCTGGAGGCGGCACGCATGTCGTCGGTGTTAGGCTTGAAGGCCAGGCCCCACACCGCGAAGGTCTTGCCCTTCAGCGAGTGCGCCGCACCGTAGTGGCGCTGGATCAGCTCGTACAGATGGCCCTTCTGCGCCTCGTTGACCGCTTCCACCGCATCCAGCAGCCGGGGCGCATGCCCGACCTGCTGCGCGGTGCGCGCCAGCGCCTGCACGTCCTTGGGGAAGCACGAGCCGCCGTAGCCGGCACCCGGGTAGATGAAGTGCCAGCCGATGCGAGGATCAGAGCCGATGCCCTGGCGCACCTTCTCCACGTCGGCACCGACGCGCTCGGCGATGTTGGCGATCTCGTTCATGAAACTGATCTTGGTCGCCAGCATCGCGTTGGCCGCGTACTTGGTCAGTTCGGCCGAGCGCACGTCCATCTCCACGATGCGGTCGTGGTTGCGGTTGAACGGCGCGTACAGGCGACGCAGGCGCGCGGCCGAGCCGGGCTTGCTGCTACCGATGACGATGCGGTCCGGGCGCATGCAATCGGCGACGGCATCGCCCTCCTTCAGGAACTCCGGGTTGGAGACCACGTCGAACTCGATCGCCTCGCCGCGCGCTTCCAGCTCCGCGGCGATCGCCGCACGCACCTTGTCGGCGGTGCCGACCGGCACCGTCGACTTGTTGACCACGATGGTCGGCCCCTGGATGTGCTGGCCGATGGTGCGAGCCACCGCCAGCACGTACTGCAGATCTGCGCTACCGTCCTCGTCCGGCGGCGTGCCGACGGCGATGAACACGATATCCCCATGCGCGATGGCGCTGGCCGCATCGGTGGTGAAGAACAGCCTCCGTGCGGCGTGATTGGCCTTGACCATCGGCGAGAGGCCAGGCTCGTAAATCGGGACCACGCCCTTGTTGAGCCCATCCACCTTGGCCTGGTCGATGTCTACGCACACCACATGGTGGCCGACTTCGGCCAGACAGGTTCCGGTGACGAGCCCGACATAGCCGGTGCCGAATATCGCTACGCGCATGTAATCTCCTTTCGGTTATTGAAGGATGTTCAAAAGTTCCACGTCGAAGGTCAACATCGCATCCGGGCCGATCGGGCTGCCCGGCATTCCCTGCGGGCCGTAGCCCAGATTGGACGGAATCCAGAAGCGGTACTTGGACCCCACCGGCATCAGCGCCACGCCCTCGCTCCAGCCCGGTACGACCTGGTTGAGCGCGAACTCGGCCGGCTGGCCGTTCTTGTAGGAGCTGTCGAAGACGGTGCCGTCGAGCAACTTGCCCTCGTAGTTCACCCGCACCTTGCTGCTGGACGTGGGCCGCGCGCCGCTGCCTTCGCGCAGCACCATGTACTGCAGGCCGGACGGGGTGGTGATCACACCCTTCTGGTTCTTGTTCTGCGCCAGGAAGGCATTGCCTTCCTGCTTGTTCTTGGTCGCCACCGCGGCCTGCTTGGACGCACCGAAGGCCTGCAGCGTGGCCATCGCCTGCTCCTGGGTCATCGCGGTCTGGCCCTTGGCGAACACCGTGCGCACCGCGCCCATCAGCGTCGGCAGATCGATGTCGTTCTGGATCCGCGCCAGCGACGGACCGACCGCACGGTCGCCCAGCATCAGGCCCACGTTCTCCTTGGACACCGGCGGCGGCTGCGTGCCCGGCGCCATGCCCGGCACCGGCTGGCCGTTGCGCGCGGCCAGCTGCGTGCGCAGCGCGGTGTCGGTGGCCTGGGTCTGCTCATCGGACAGCAGCGGCTTGCCCTGCTTGAAGGCGTTCTCGATCGCGCGCTGCATCGCGTCCACGTCGATGTCCTGGGCGATCGGCTCGAACGAACGCGCCACATCCATGCCGATCGCGTAGCTGACCTTCTGCTTCTCGGTGCTCAGCGTCGTCGCCGTGCCGCCGGCCGCCGGCGCCTGCGCGGACGCGTGACCGGCGACCATCGCCATCCCCACCACCAGCGACGCCACGGCGCCGCGCATTCCCATCTTCATTCGCTACTTTCCCTGGAAGTGAACTGTGAACTGGACGCGCCGAACTGGCGCAGACAGAGGCCGGCATTGTCGCATGTGCGGCCGAGATGTTGACCCGCTTTCAGTGCGACGCCGGCTGCGCTTTCAGTTCGCGTTCGATGGCACTGCGCAAGGCCGGATCGTCCGGCGTGACCTTGCTCGGGAATTGCGCGACCACGCGCCCATCGCGCGCGATCAGATACTTGTGGAAATTCCAGCCCGGCGCCACGCCGGTGGCCTGGGTCAGTTGCTTGTACAGCGGCGTCGCCTCGTCGCCGATCACGTGCACCTTCTCGAACATCGGAAACTTCACCCCGTAGGTGAGCGTGCAAAATTCCTGGATCTGCTTCTCCGATCCGGGCTCCTGGCCCTTGAAGTCGTTGGACGGGAAGCCGAGCACGCTGAAGCCCTGCGCCGCGTACTGCTGCTGCAGCTTCTCCAGGCCGTCGTACTGCGGGGTGTAGCCGCACTTGCTGGCGGTGTTGACCACCAGCAGCACCTTGCCGCCGTAGGTCTTGTTCAGGTTCACCTTCTCCTTGCCGGCCAGCGGACGGTAGTCCCGGTCCAGCAGGGAGCCGGCCCAGGCACTGCCGACGGTGCCGGCAGCAGCCAGGATCGCGAGGAAAAACAGACGCTTGGGAAGTTTCATGGGGCACCGTCGAGAAGAAGTAAGGAAGTGGCACGCGACCAGGTCGGAAGTTGGGTCAGCAGCGTGTTGACATGCCGTGTAACGGTGTTATAGTTAAATACAACACCACTCACCCAGAGCAGGTCCCACGATGAATCTCAAACGCCTCCAGCGCAGTCTTCCGGCCCTGGTCATCGTCGGCATCCTGCTCTGCGCGAGCTGGATCGGCGCCCAACGCCACCAGGGACGGCCGCTGGATTATGGCGCCAGCACGCCGCACGACGACAGCGCCGCCGGCGCCGCACCTTCTACCGTCCCGGCGGTGCGGCGTCTGCGGGCTTCGCTGTCCGTGCCTTATTTCTCCTTCGCGCGCACCCTGCGCCCACGGAGCTGACCATGAGCGATATCCAATGGAGCGACGGCGCTCCGATCTACCGCCAGCTGAAGGAGCGCGTCATCGCGATGATGCTCGACGGCATCCTCAAGCCCGGCGACGCCCTGCCCTCGGTGCGCCAGGTGGCTGCCGAGTACCAGCTCAATCCGATCACCGTCTCGCGCGCCTACCAGGAACTGGCCGACGAGGCCCTGGTCGAGAAGCGTCGCGGGCTGGGCATGTTCATGACCGAGGAAGCGGCGCAGAAGCTGCGCGGCAGCGAGCGCGAGCGCTTCCTCAACGAAGAGTGGCCTCTGGTGCTGGAACGCATCCAGCGCCTGGGCCTGACACTGCAAGACTTGTTGCCACCGGGGAAAACGCCATGACTGCCGCTGTCGCCGCATCCGAATCCGTCGTCTACGCGCAGGGGTTGCGCAAGACCTACAACAACAAGCCGGCGCTGGCCGATGCGTCCTTCGCCATCGCGCCGGGCCGCATCGTCGGCCTGATCGGCCCCAACGGCGCCGGCAAGACCACCGCGCTGAAGGCGGTGCTGGGCCTGACCGCCGTGGAAGGCGAACTGCGCGTGCTGGGCATGGACCCGCGCAAGCAGCGCGACGCGCTGATGAACGAAGTGTGCTTCATCGCCGACGTGGCGGTGCTGCCGCGCTGGATGCGGGTCAGCGAGGCGATCGACTTCGTCGCCGGCGTGCATCCGCGTTTCGATCGCGCCAAGTGCGAGCGCTTTCTGGCCAACACCAAGCTCTCGCCCAAGCTGCGGGTGCGCGAGATGTCCAAGGGCATGATCGTGCAGCTGCACCTGGCGCTGGTGATGGCGATCGACGCGCGCCTGCTGGTGCTGGACGAGCCGACCCTGGGCCTGGACATCCTGTACCGCAAGGAGTTCTACCAGCGCCTGCTGGAAGACTACTTCGACGAACAGAAGACCATCGTCATCACCACCCACCAGGTGGAGGAGATCGAGCACATCCTCACCGACGTGCTGTTCATCCGCGACGGCCGCATCGTGCTCAGCGCCGACATGGAGCACATGGCCACCCGCTACACCGAACTGCTGGTGCCGGCCGAGCGCATCGAGGCGGCGCGCGCGCTGCAGCCGATCGACGAACGCGGCCTGCCGTTCGGCAAGTCGGTATTCCTGTATGACGGCGTGCCGCAGGCGCAGCTGGCCGCGCTCGGCGAAACCCGCACCCCCGGCCTGGCCGACCTGTTCGTCGCCATCATGAAGGGCACCTACGCATGAACGCTCCCGCCAAATCGATCTCTCCCGTGTCCACCTTCACGTGGCTGCTCAAGCGCGAGTTCTGGGAACACCGCGGCGGTTTCCTGTGGGCCCCGGTCATCACCGGCGGCATCGTCGCCACCCTGTACACGGTGCTGTCGATCATCGGCAGCATCGCCGGCCGCAACCACGGCGGCGGCGTGCGTCTGAACGATGTGCAATGGGAAGGCCAGGCCAACAACGCCCACCAGATCATCGGCGCGGTCGGCGACGGCACCATGCTCGCCGGGGTGATCCTGGCCTGCATCGTGGTCGGCTTCGTGGTGTTCTTCTACGCGCTGGGCGCGCTGTACGACGACCGCCGCGACCGCAGCGTGCTGTTCTGGAAGTCGCTGCCGCTGTCGGACACCGGCACCGTGCTATCCAAGGCCGCCTGGGCGCTGTTGCTGGCGCCGCTGCTGGCGATCGGCATCGGCCTGCTGATCGGCCTGGCACTGTGGGTGGTCACCGCCCTGACCCTGTCGGTCAACGGTATCCCGCAGAGCACCGCGGTCTTCACCGAATCGCACCCGCTGCGCATCATCGGCATGGTCCTGGCCGCACTGCCGGTGCAGGTGATGTGGTCGCTGCCGGCGATCGGCTGGCTGATGCTGTGCTCGGCCTGGGCGCGCAGCAAGCCGTTCCTGTGGGCGGTGCTGATCCCGATCCTGGGCTGCGTGATGGCCAGCATGATGGGCATCCTGCCGATGCTCGATGTCAACCACAATCTGATCTGGTACACCGTGGTCTACCGCGGCCTGCTCAGCGTGCTGCCCGGCAGCTGGGGTCCGGTACTGAACGAGCAGGTGGCCGAGACCCACATCAGCGGTCCGCAGGATCTGGTCAATGCGATCCATCTCGGCGACAGCTGGGTGCTGTTCCGCGACCCCGACATCTGGATCGGCGCCGCGGTCGGCGTGGCCTTCATCGTCGCCGCGATCTACGTGCGCCGCTGGCGCGACGAAGCCTGATCGCACCTCCGTCTCTCTTCCCTTTTCCGCAAGGAGTTTTCCGATGCGCAAGACCCTCGCCCTGTGTGCCCTGCTGTCGCTGCCGGCCGTCGCCATGGCCGACGACTGCAAGTATTCCGAACCGCGCGAACTGAAGCTGGATCTGACCGGCGTCAAGTCGGTGCTGCTGGACGTGCAGCAGAACGACCTCAAGCTCAGCGGCGCCAGCAGCGACTCCACTCTGCGCGGCCGTGCCTGCGCCTCCGACGCGGACATGCTCAAGGAGCTGACCCTGCGCCAGCGCCACGACGGCGACACCCTGGTGGTGACGCTGAAGCACGAGGGCAAGATCCACGGCATCAGCGTCGGCAACCGCTACGCCTACCTCAACGTGGCCGGCAGCATCCCCGCCAACCTGCCAGTGCAGCTGCAACTGGGCTCCGGCGACGCCGAGATCAGCGGCGTGGCCTCGCTCGACGCCAAGGTCGGCTCCGGCGACCTGCACGCGCAGAACATTCGCGGCGCGGTCAGCGCCACGGTCGGCTCCGGCGACATCGAACTGCGCAATGTCGGCAGCGTGGCCCTGCCGACGCTGGGCTCGGGCGACGTCAAGGCCGATCAGGTCGGCGGCGAGGTCAAGGTCGGCACCGTCGGCTCCGGCGACCTGACAGTGCACGGCGTGCGCGGCAGCGTGCAGGTCGACAGCGTCGGCTCCGGCGACGTGCAACTGCGCGACGTCACCGGCAATGTCGCGGTGCAGACGGTCGGCTCCGGCGACCTGGATGTCGGCACCGTCGGCGGCAATCTGAGCGTGCAGAAGGTCGGCAGCGGCGACGTCACCCACCGCGGCGTGCGTGGCAGCGTCAACCTGCCCAAGCCGCGCTGATCCTGTCACCCGATTCTCCTTCCACATCCACACGAGGACGCGCCCATGCAGTACCGTTCCCTGTCCCTGGCCGGCGTCGCCCTGGCCGTGCTGTTCTCGCTCAGCGCCTGCCAGCGCTCGGCCTCGTCGAACGACCGCGTCGTCGTCGATCACGGTGGCGCGCAAAGCCTGACCTTCCTCAACGGCGACCTCACCCTGAAGGCCGATGGCCAGCCGCCGGCCACCATCACCCGCGACGGCAAGCTGCTGATCGACGGCAAGCCGGTCGCACTGGACGCCGAGCAGCAGCGCCTGCTGCTGGCCTACCGCAGCCAGATCGAGGCGGTCGGCAAGCAGGGCGTGGAAGTCGGCAAGGCCGGCGCGGCGCTCGGCGTGAAGGCGGCCGGCGATGCCATCAGCGGCGTGCTCAGCGGCGACACCGAGCACATCGGCGCGCAGGTCGAAGCGCAGGCCGACAAGATCAAGCAGGCGGCGCTGAAGATCTGCGACCAGGTCGCCGCGCTGCGCGCCGCGCAGGATGCGCTGATGCAGAAGGTGCCGGCGTTCCGCCCCTACTCCACCCTCGACGACAGCGACGTCAGCGACTGCAAGCACTCGGCCGCGTAATCGGCGGCAGCCACGCTGCCGCGACCATCGTCCACGAGCGCCCGCTGAGTCCGCGCTCCACCCGGCAGTCGTGCAAACGCCTGCCGGGCGGGTCGCGGTCTCAGCGGGCGTAGTGTTTCGCGCCGGCCACGCAGACCATCGCGACCAGGGTCACCGCCAGCATCGTCCAGCTCACGGTTTCGTGCAGCAGCAGCGCGGCCAGGCCCAAGCCGATGAAGGGCTGGAACAACTGCAGTTGCCCGACCGCCGCGATCCCGCCTTGCGCCAGGCCGCGGTACCAGAACACGAAGCCGATCAACATGCTGAACAGCGAGACATAGCCCAGGCCAAGCCATGCCGGCATGCGCACGGTGCCGAACGACGCAGGCTGCGTCAGCAAGGCCAGGGACACCATCAGCGGCAGCGACAGCACCAGCGCCCAACAGATGACCTGCCATCCGCCCAGCGTGCGCGACAGGCGCGCGCCTTCCGCATAGCCCAGCCCACACAGCACCACCGCGGCCAGCATCAGCAGATCGCCCTGCCACGAGGCGTCGATTCCGCCGATCGCCGCATAGCCGACGACGCTGCAGGCACCGGCCAGCGAGAACACCCAGAACGGTGGACGCGGGCGTTCGCCGGCGCGCAGCACGGCGAAGACGGCGGTGCACAACGGCAGCAGGCCCACGAACACGATGGAATGCGCCGAGGTCACATGCTGCAGCGCCAGTGCGGTCAGCAGGGGAAATCCGGCCACGACCCCCAGCGCCGTCATCGCCAAGGCGGGGAGTTCGGCGCGGCGCGGACGCGGTTGCCGAAACCCGAGCAGGAGCGCCAGCCCCAGCGCGGCGGCAATGCTGGCGCGGGCGCAGGTCAGGAACACGGGGGAGAAATCGGCGACCGCGACGCGCGTTGCGGGCAACGACCCCGCAAAAATCATCACGCCGATACATCCATTGATCCAGCCACCGGTGGTTCTTTCCATGCGCGTCTCCTTCTGCATCGCCGTTGCAGTAGACGCCTCGCGGGACCGATCCGGCCAGATACGATCCAATACGGTTTCGCAGTACTGTTATGGCTCAAGACCCAGTACAGCTGACGACAGTGGACAGACCCGCAGCACCCGGCACGCGCATCGATGCGGTGATGGCCGACATCCGCGCCCGCATCGCCAACCGCACCAGCCTGCCGGGAGCGCGCCTGCCCTCCGTGCGCGCGCAGGCGCACGCGCTGCGGGTGTCGGTGTCGACGGTGGTGGAAGCCTACGAGCGGCTGGCGGCCGAGGGCGCGATCGCGGCGCGCCCAGGGTCGGGCTTCTATGTGGCCGGGTCGGTGGCCCCACTGGCGCTGGCGCAACTCGGTCCGAAGCTCGACCGGCAGATCGATCCGCTGTGGGTATCGCGGCAGTCGCTGGAAGCGGATGCGCGCGTGCTCAAGCCCGGCTGCGGCTGGCTGCCACCCGAATGGCTGTACGGCGCGGGCATGCGCCGCGCACTGCGCACGCTGGCGCGCGCCGACACGCAGGAACTGACCGAGTACGCCACGCCCCTGGGCCACCCCGGCTTGCGCCAGTTCCTGTCGCGACGGCTGGCGGGCAATGGCGTGCAGGCGCCGCCCGAGCAGATCCTGCTCGCCGAATCGGGCACGCATGCGATCGACCTGATCGGCCGTTTCCTGCTCTCGCCCGGCGACACGGTGCTGGTCGACGACCCGTGCTACTTCAATTTCCATGCCTTGCTCAAGGCGCATCGCGTGCAGGTCGTGGGCGTGCCCTATACGCCGAACGGACCGGACGTGGCGCACTTCGAAGCGGCGCTGCGGGCGCATGCGCCGCGGCTGTACATCACCAATTCGGGGATCCACAACCCCACCGGCGCGACCCTGTCCGCGGCGACGGCGCACCGGCTGCTGCTCCTGGCCGAGGGCTCGGACCTGGTGATCGTCGAGGACGACATCTTCGCCGACTTCGAGACCAGCCCCGCCCCGCGGCTGGCGGCCTTCGACGGCCTGGCGCGGGTCATCCAGATCGGCAGCTTTTCCAAGACGGTGTCGGCGTCGCTGCGTTGCGGCTACATCGCCGCACGTGGCGACTGGATCGAAAGCCTCGCCGACCTGAAGATCGCCACCAGCTTCGGCGGCGGCCGGCTGGCGGCCGAGGCCGTGCTGATCGCCCTGACCGACAGCGGCTACCGCCGGCATCTGGAGACCTTGCGGCGGCGCCTGGCGGAGCAGATGGCCAGGACGGTAGAGCGGCTCCAGGGTCTCGGCGTCCGACCCTGGCTGATTCCACGGGCCGGCCTGTTCCTTTGGTGCAGGCTGCCCGCGGGCATGGAGGCCGCAGCGATCGCGCACGCCTGCCTGCAGGAAGGCGTGGTGCTGGCGCCGGGCAATGCCTTCAGCCAGTCGTTGAGCGCAGGCGATTTCCTGCGTTTCAACGTCGCGCAATCCACCGACGAACGGATGTTCAGCGTGCTCGCGCGCGCCATGCAGTCCGCTTCGACCTCACGCAGTTGATGCGCGGCCAGCGCGCCTCGCCACGACCGCAGCCGCCGCACGTTCTAGAATGCCCGCACTCCCCCACTGCATCGCCTCCATGAAGAAGACGCTGTTCGCCTGGTTCTCGCTGCTGTCGTTGTGCCTGCTGCTCGCCGCCTGTGGCGGACGCGGCGGCGAGACCACCTCCTCGCGCGCCGAGCGCAGCAAGCCGCGGGTGGCGGTGGACAGCATGAACGTGATGCTGCGCCGCGCCCCGGCCGCCAATGCCACCATCGGGCCCGACGGCAGCCTGCGCATCGACGACATCGAACTGCCGCTGCCCGCCGCGCAGCGCACCGAACTGCAGCAGTTGTTCATGCACCTGCAGATGCAGCGCCAGCGCACCCTGGAGACCGCGGCGCCGGACCCGAACATGCGCTCGGTGGGCTTCGCGCCGACCCCGGAGATCACCGAAGCGCAGGCGGCCGTGCTGCGCGACATTCCCTCGTTGCAGCCGTACCGCGACAGTTTCGGCAACCTGCAGGCCGAGCGCCGCTGAGGCGTGCCGGCGCGCGTGCGCCGGCATGAGAGCCTTCAGTAAGAGTTGGTCCCTTCCTTTGGGAGCGGCTTCAGCCGCGATAGGCTTTATCGGGAACGCCCGTCGCGGCTGAAGCTGCTCCTACGCAGCTTGCGATAAGGTGTCTGGGCGCGATGTGGGAGGGACTTCAGTCCCGACTGCTTTCACCGTGCGATCTTCTGTTGCGCCTGGCACGACCACACGGCCGTGCCAGGCCTGCGTGCAGCGCTGGCGCAACTCAGCCGCCGCCCCCCGCGCCGGCATGGATGCCGCCCTCGGTCAGTGCGGCAGGGTCCAGCAGCCGGCGCAGTTCGTCCTCGCCGAGGCCGCTGTCCTCCTTGGCCACCTCCAGCACCGGCCGGTTCTCCTTGTAGGCACGCTTGGCGATCGCCGCGGCCTTCTCGTAGCCGATGATCGGATTCAGCGCGGTCACCAGGATCGGATTGCGGTCCAGCGCCTCGCGTACCCGCTCCTCGCGCACCTTGAGGCCGGCGATCGCCGAATCGGCCAGCAGCACCGACACGTTGCCCAGCAACTGAATCGAGTCCAGCAGGTTCGCCGCGATCAGCGGCAGGGTCACGTTCAACTGGAAGTTGCCGGTCTGCCCGGCCACGGTGATCGCGGTGTGGTGGCCGATGACCTGCGCGCAGGCCATCACCGTGGCTTCGGGAATCACCGGATTGACCTTGCCCGGCATGATCGAGCTGCCCGGCTGCAGCGCCGGCAACTCGATCTCGCCGAGGCCGGCCAGCGGCCCGGCGTTCATCCAGCGCAGGTCGTTGGCGATCTTGATCAGCGCCACCGCCAGCGCGTTGAGCTGGCCGGACAGTTCCACCGCATCGTCCTGCGCGGCCAGGCCCTCGAACTTGTTCTCGGCGCTCTCGAAGGTATGGTCGGTCAGCGCCGACAGCGCCTTGGCGACCTTGCCGCCGAAGCGCGGATCGGCGTTGATGCCGGTGCCGATGGCGGTGCCGCCCAGCGGCAGCCGGCGCAGGCGCTTGAGGCTGTCGTCGATGCGCGCCTGCGCCGACACCAGCTGCGCCGACCAGGCACCGAACTCCTGACCGAAGGTCAGCGGCATCGCGTCCATCAGATGGGTGCGCCCGGTCTTGACCACACCCTGCAACTGCTTGGCGCGCTTGTCGATCGTCTTGCGCAGGTGCTTGAGCGACGGCAGCAGATGCTCGCGCGCAGCGAGCAACGCAGCGACGCGGATCGCGGTGGGGACCACGTCGTTGGAACTCTGGCCCAGGTTGACGTGGTCGTTGGGATGCACCGCCGGCCGTGTCTTGCTGCCGTTCTTGCCCTCGCCCTTGGCGGCGCGGTTGGCCAGCGTGGCAATGACCTCGTTGGCGTTCATGTTCGACGAGGTGCCGGACCCGGTCTGGTAGATGTCGATCGGGAAGTGCGCGTCGTGGCGACCGTCGGCCACCTCCAGCGCCGCGGCCTGGATCGCCTTGGCGACGGCCTTGGGCAACAGCTCCAGGTCGGCGTTGACCCCGGCCGCGGCGGCCTTGATCAGGCCCAGCGCGCGGATGAAGCCGCGTGGCATCGGCTGCCCGGACACCGGAAAGTTCTGCACCGCACGCTGGGTCTGCGCCCCCCACAAGGCCTCTGCAGGCACCTGCAGTTCGCCCATGCTGTCGTGTTCGACCCTGAATGTGTCACTCATCGCACAATCTCCGCATCTGCAAAAGGGAATCCATCGGCGCCGTCGTCGGACGTCCGGGGAGGCAGGCTGGCGGGATTGCGGCTGGCGCACGCATTATCCGCGGCGCAGCGCCCGGCGTCAGCAGTGTGCGCCGGCGGATGTTAGGAATGTCTGGAGGCGTGCCAGGCGCGCGCGGTGATCGGCGGATGCAGGCAGCCAACGCGGTGACCGTCGACGGTACGCAATGACCGGCCGTAGCGCCGACAAGACGCGGCAGCACGCGGGCTGCCGTGGCGACCGCCGCGGCAGGACCGGCGGCATTGCGCCGCCGGCCAGGACGCTTACTGCTGGCGGTTGCTCTGGAACACCAGGTCGTTGTAGCTCTTGAGCAAGCGTGCCGGCGAACCCTCCGGCGCGACGATCGGATTGTCCAGCGAGCGCTGCTCGAATGCGCTGTACGGAATCTTCTCCGCCACCCGCTTGATGCGCGCCTTGGATTCCTTGCGGAAGTTCTCCGCCGCGGTCTCGAAATCGCTCCAGTCGGACTTGCCCGGCTCCTGGTTGGCGACCTTGGCGTGCGCCTCGTCGGACAGGCTGTTGAAGCCGGCCACCAAGGCCGTGGCCTTGGCGGTGTCGAAGTCGTCGTCCTGCATCAGGCCGACGATGTCCTTGGCCTCGAGCATCATCGACAACCGATAGAAGTCGCGGGTGCGGCCCTCGGCCTTTTCCATCGCCTTCAGTTGCTCGCGCTGCGCGGCGTCGTTCTGCGCCTCCAGTTCGTGGCTGAAGGCCTCGCTGGCCTCGTGGAATTCGGACAGCGCGGCCATCAGCGGCGCATGCAGTTGCTTGCCATTGGCGAACTGGTCGTCCTGGTAGTCCTCGCGGTCGTAGTAGTCGCGCGCCTGGTTGGCCAGCGGCTGCAGCGTCTTCAAGGCGGCCAGATAGCGCTTCGCCGCGGCATCCAGCGCAGGCAGCGACGGCTTGGCCGCGATCGCCTGGGTCATCGGCGCATCGCACAGCTTCATCGCGTACTCGTCGATCGGGGCGGGCCCGTACACGCTGGTTTCCTTGCCGGTAGGGCCGGCCTTGGGGTCGGCCATCCAGCGCACGTACTGCTGCGCGCCTTCGTGGATGCGCCCATCGACCTTGTTGAAGCATTCGATGTAGGCGTTGAGCTTGCCGGTCAGCGCCTGGTCCGCGTCGCTGGCGCCGGCATCGGCGGATGCATGGTTGGCATCGGCACTGGCATCGGAACCGGCCGGTGTCGCCGCAGACTTGCCACCGCAGGCGGTGAGAAAAACGGACACAGCGGCGGCCAGCGCCGCCAGACGCAAGGGAGATTTCATGGGGGAATATCGAGATTGAAAACGGTTACAGAAAGTCTAGCAAATGAAAAGATCGTCGCGGCGTGATGGTTGAAGGGCTGGGATGATCAGCCATTCGGCTGCTGAAAGGCCGGGGAGTCGGGATTGGGGATTCGCAACAGCGGTTGCGCGTCCTTCCACGGTATTCGTTGGCGACGCTTTGCCTGTGACGGACTGCGCGAGATGGCGCGCGCCTGCGGCGGCGACGCAGTGCATCGGCTAGACTGCGGCGACGTATCACCGATGGAACTCTCACGCCGCCATGGGCGACGATTCAGACTGTAGATGCCGGCGCACGCCGCGCCGGACCACGCACCCCGCCGTTTCCACCCCTCCTGCCCGGCGCCATGACGCGCCAGCCGCGCGCGCCGGGGAACGCACATGATCGGCAACCTCCTGCTGCTGGCACTGGCGATGCTGCTGGTGCTGCTCAACGGCTTCTTCGTCGCCGCCGAGTTCGCCCTGGTCAAGTTGCGCCACACGCAGGCCGTGGGCCTGGCCGAGCACCACGGCTGGCGCGGCCGCCTGCTGCTCAACGTGCACGGCCACCTCGACGCCTACCTGTCGGCCTGCCAACTCGGCATCACCCTGTCATCGCTGGGCCTGGGCTGGGTCGGCGAGCCGGCCTTCGCGCACCTGCTGCAGCCGCTGTTCGACCTGCTGGGGCTGAGCGAAGAGGCGGCACGCCTGAGCGCCTTCGTCATCGCCTTCAGCGTCATCTCGTTCCTGCACATCGTGCTGGGCGAACTGGCCCCGAAGTCGATGGCGATCCGCCGCCCGGAGCGCATGTCGCTGTGGACCGCCGCACCGCTGTACCTGTTCTACTGGGCGATGTATCCGGCGATCTGGCTGCTCAACACCAGCGCCAACGCGCTGCTGAAGGCCGCGGGCTGGGGCGATGTGGAGCACACCTCGCACCGCTATTCGCGCGAGGAACTGAAGCTGATCGTCGGCCGCCAGCACCCCGCCGGCGGCGCGCCCGACCACGAACTGACCCTGATGAGCCACGCGCTGGAGCTGCCGGAACTGGTGGCGGGCGATCTGATGCGCGCACGCGACCACCTGCGTGCGCTGCGCGAGGGCCTGCCGCTGGAGGCGGTGATGGCCGAGTTCGCCGACAGCCGCTACAGCCGCTATCCGTGGTTCGACCGCGACGGCGAGCAGGTGCTGGGTATCCTGCACATGAAGGACCTGCTGGTGGAGATCGCCCGCGGCCGCCGCAGCGACGACCTGCGCCCGCTGCTGCGCCCGGCCAACCTGATCGCCCTGGAGACGCCAGTGCCGCTGGTGCTGGAGCGCTTCCGCACCGGTACCACGCACATGGCGCTGTGCGTGGACGAGCACGGCCGCATCCTCGGCTACTTCACCCTGGAAGACCTGCTGGAAGTGGTGGTCGGCGACATCGAGGACGAGCACCCGCACGTGGTCAAGGACGCGCCGACCCGCGGCGCCGACGGCAGCGTGCTGGTGGCCGGCTCGACCTCGATCTTCCGCCTCGAACGCCTGCTCGGCCACGACCTGCGCGCGCCGGAGCACCTCAACTCGGTCGGCGGGTTGATCGTGCATCAGTTGCAGCGCCTGCCCGAGGAAGGCGAGCAGTTGGAGATCGACGGCCACCTGTTCACGGTCAAGCGCATGGCCGGGCACCGCATCCAGGCGGTGACGGTGCGCCTGGCGCCGGCCGAGGCCGCGCCGACGTAGAATGGCGCCCCCGCCGACACCACCCCACGCCACGCCATGTCCGATTCCGCCCTGCTCGCCCTGTCCCCGCTCGATGGCCGCTATGCCGGCAAGGTCGACGCCCTGCGGCCGATCTTCTCCGAATACGGCCTGATCAAGGCGCGGGTGAAGGTGGAGATCGAATGGCTGCTGGCGCTGGGCGCCGAGCCGGGCATCGGCGAGCTGGCCGCGTTCTCGCCGGCGGCGGCGCAGCGCCTGCGCGCGCTGGCCGAGGGCTTCGGCGTGGAGCGCGCGGCGCGGGTCAAGCAGATCGAGCGCACCACCAACCACGACGTCAAGGCGGTGGAGTACTTCATCAAGGAGCAGCTCAAGGACGACGCCGAACTCGGCCCGGCCCTGGAGTTCGTGCATTTCGCCTGCACCAGCGAGGACATCAACAACCTCAGCTACGGGCTGATGCTGGAGCAGGCCCGGCGCGAGGTGCTGCTGCCGACCCTGGACGCGGTGATCGCCACGTTGCGCGCGCTGGCCCATGCGCAGGCCGCGCAGCCGATGCTGTCGCGCACCCACGGCCAGACCGCCTCGCCGACCACCCTGGGCAAGGAGATCGCCAACGTGGTCGCCCGCCTCGAGCGCCAGCGCCGGCAGATCGCCGCGGTCGAGCTGACCGGCAAGATCAACGGCGCGGTCGGCAACTACAACGCCCACGTCGTCAGCTACCCCGACGTCGACTGGCCGGGCTTCGCGCAGCGCTTCGTGGAAAGCCTGGGCCTGGTGTTCAACCCCTACACCACCCAGATCGAGCCGCACGACAACGTCGCCGAGCTGGGCGACGCCACCCGCCGCGCCAACACCGTGCTGATCGACCTGGCGCGCGACATCTGGGGCTACATCTCGCTGGGCTACTTCAAGCAGAAGCTCAAGGAAGGCGAAGTCGGCTCCTCGACCATGCCGCACAAGGTCAACCCGATCGACTTCGAGAACGCCGAAGGCAACTTCGGCATCGCCAACGCCCTGTTCGAGCACTTCTCGGCCAAGCTGCCGATCAGCCGCTGGCAGCGCGACCTCACCGACTCCACCGTGCTGCGCGCGCTCGGCACCGCCTTCGGCCATACCCAGGTGGCGCTGGACTCGCTGGCCAAGGGCCTGGGCAAGCTGACCGTGAACCCGGAGCGCCTGGACGCCGACCTGGACGCGGCCTGGGAAGTGCTGGCCGAAGCCGTGCAGACGGTGATGCGCCGCCACGGCCTGCCCAACCCCTACGAGCAGCTCAAGGCGCTGACCCGCGGCCAGGGCATCACCGCCGACTCGATGCGCGCCTTCGTCGAGACCCTGGACCTGCCCGAGGACGCCAAGCAGCGCCTGCGCGACCTGACCCCGGGCGGCTACGTCGGCCTCGCCGAGCGGCTGGCGCGCAACATCTGAGCTAGTCCCGTCCATGCTGGGTTAATCGGCCGGGGGCATGCTGGTGGCTCACAGCAGAGCCCCGCGATGAGACCCACCCCGTTGTTTGTGTTGCCGATGCTGGTCCTGGCCGGCTGCGCGCAGGCGCCACGCCCGCCGGCCGGCGATGGCGCACACACTGCCGCCCCGCGCACCGTGGTCATGCAGGCCGCGCCGCCGATCGCGGCGGCGCCGTCGGCCGGCGACATCGCCGATGGCGACGAGCGCGACGCCGAGGCGCCGATCCGCATGGCCGCCTCGGCCAGCGGCGACATCGATTGCGACGGTCGCGACCTGAACATCGTCGGCCGCGACGCCACCCTGGTGCTGCACGGGCATTGCGCCACCGTCAGTCTGTTCGGCCGCAACGGCAACCTGCAGATCGAGCGGGCCGACACCCTGCGCGTGCTCGGCGACAACGCCCAGATCGCGATGCGCGGCGACGCCGGCCAGGTCGCGCTGTTCGGCCGCCACGGCCGCTTGCAGATGTCGCGCATCGCCACGCTGGAGGTGTCGGGCGACCAGAACCAGTTGCAGGCCAGCGAGATCGACACCATCGCCCTGCAGGGCAACGGCAATGCCATCGTCCAGCGCAGCGGCAGCGCCCAGGTCGACGACGGCGGCCGCGACAACCGCATCCTCGTCCAGTAGCGCGAGCGGCGCTGCGCCCCCACTGCCCTGACCTACCCGGGGCGTCGCCGTCATCGCCCAGTCCGGATGCGCCTGGCGCCGCCCCTGGCCTGCGCGCACGGGGTCACCCACGATGCGCGGTCGCGACACACCGCCAGGGCCTCCGCACGGCCGCCCATCCGCGCACGGCGGCGCACACGAAGACCAGCGCGATGGCCCCACGCGCCAAACCGGCGGACAATGGCGGGGTCGGCCGGCGCCGCTGCGCGCCCGCTCTTTACATTCCGCGTCGCAAGGACCCACCGCACATGGCTGCCCGCAAGACCGCCGCTCCCGCCTTCGAACTCCACGCCCGCCCCGGGCAACCGCTGGGCATGCCCGCGGCGACCTTCCTGCGCGATTATTGGCACAAGCGCCCGCTGCTGATCCGCAACGCCTTCCCCAACTTCGTCTCGCCGATCGAGCCCGGCGACCTGGCCGGCCTGGCCTGCGAAGAGGCGGCGCTGTCGCGGCTGGTCGAGCACGACCGCGCCAACGACCGCTGGCGGGTGCGCAGCGGTCCGTTCCAGGAGCATGAGTTCCCCGGCATGCCCGATCACGACTGGACCCTGCTGGTGCAGGACGTGGACAAGTGGGACCCGGACATCCGCGCCCTGCTCGAGCAGTTCCGCTTCCTGCCGCGCTGGCGGGTGGACGACGTGATGGTCAGCTTCGCCGCGCGCGGCGGCTCGGTCGGCGCGCACGTGGACCACTACGACGTGTTCCTGCTGCAGGCCCACGGCCATCGCCGCTGGCAGATCGACGCCAGCGTCGCACTGGGCCGCCCGGCGCCGCCGACCGACTTCCGCGACGACGTGGAGCTGAAACTGCTGCGCCAGTTCGACCCGACCCACGACTGGGTGCTGGGGCCGGGCGACATGCTGTACCTGCCGCCCTTGGTGCCGCACCACGGCGTCGCCGAGGACGCCTGCCTGACCTTCTCGGTGGGCATGCGCGCACCGTCCTCGGCCGAGCTGATCGCCGACTACCTGGACACCCTGATCGACGGCGCCGACGAGGCATTGCGCTACCACGACGAAGACCTGCAGGCGCCGGCCGATCCGTACGAGATCGACGCGGCGGCGATGGGCCGCGTGGTCGAGGCGCTGAACGCCCTGCGCATGAACGACCCGGACAAGCTGGGCGCCTGGTTCGGCCGCTTCATCACCACCTACCGTGCCGCCGGCGACATCCTGCCGCCGGCCGGCCTGCCGCCGGCGGAAGAGATCGCCGCCGCGCTGGAACAGGGCC
The DNA here is from genome assembly GCF_009192885.1 of Xanthomonas sp. LMG 12462. NCBI lineage: Bacteria > Pseudomonadati > Pseudomonadota > Gammaproteobacteria > Lysobacterales > Lysobacteraceae > Xanthomonas > Xanthomonas sp. LMG 12462. The sequence continues at coordinate 27,680 of NZ_NMPP01000003.1, forward strand.
TGGTCCTGCAGCGGCACCCGTGGGCGCGGCCGGCGTGGCGGCGTGCCAGCCGCGGCGCCATGCTGTTCTGCAGCGGCCAGGAGTTCGCGCTGCCGGTCAAGGACGCCAAGCGCCTGGCCGCGGCCGAGCACATCGACGGCACCGACTACGCCGCGCTGTCGGCGGCCGGCAGGCAGACCCTGCTGGAGCTGATCGAAGGTGGCTTCTACCAGCCGCTGGAGGCCGAGGACGCCACCGACGAGGACGCCGACGCGGCCTGATCCGACCATGCCCGGCCCCGGTTTCCGCATCGCTGCGCTGGATCCCGTCCGCGACGGCGCCGAACTGCGCGCGCTGCGTGCCGCGGCCGGCACCGCCGTGGACCTGGCCGACGCCGCGGCCGCGCTGGACGCGCTGGGCGACCATCTGGTCGCGCGCAGCGACGACGGCCAGGCAGTGGGCGCGGCCCGGTTCGGCGCGGACCGGCGGATCGCCGCGCTGGCGGTGCTGCCGGACTGGCGGGGACGCGGCGTCGGCAGCGCGCTGCTGCGCGGCCTGATCGAGCAAGCGCAGCGCCGGCACTGGCCGCAGTTGGAACTGCAGGCGCCGGCCGCGGCACTGGCGTTCTGCGCCCGCCACGGCTTCCTGCCGCCCCCGGGCGGCGTGGCCGCCACCGCGGAGGCCGTGCCGCTGCGCCGCCGCTTCGACGGCGCGGTGGCGGTGGAGGACGCGGCGATGGCACTCGCCGCCAGCATCGCGGTGCTGGCGCAGGCCCGCCGCCAGGTGCTGATCCACAGCCGCATGCTGGATCCCGGCCTGCTCGACGATGCCCGCGTGGTGGAACAGATGCGGCGCTTCGCGGTCGCCGCGCATGCCAAGCAGGTGCGCGTGCTGCTGCACGACGCGGCCGCGCCGCAGCGCGTCGGCGCCCCCTTGCTGGCGCTGGCAAAGCGCCTGCCCAGCGTGTTCGAGTTCCGCGAAGTCAGCGATCCGGTGGACCGCAGCGACGCCACTGCCTACCTGGTCAACGACGGCGGCGGCTACTACTTCCGTGGACTCGGTCACCGTTACGACGGCGAGACCGACCTGCTCGGTGGCGGCCGCGCACGCCAGTTGCGCGCCACCTTCGAGCGGGTCTGGGAGCGCGCCCGGCCCTGCAGCGAACTGCGCGCCCTGGGCTGGTGAGGCAGCCGCGGCCGCGCCGCGCAACCGCCACGGATGAACCGGGATCGGCCTTGACCACGCCGAATGCACACCCCGGCTGGTTCATGGGGGTATAATTTTTGCGCTTGATTACGCCCGCGCGGCCCTCGCGTCCGCCGGTTCCTGCCGCAAGCCACCCCAAACAAAGCGACCGCACCCCACCATCGTGGACAATCTACTCAAGCAGTTTGCGCAGTCATCGCAACTCGCCGGCGGCAATGCCGCCTATATCGAAGACCTGTACGAACAGTATTTGGTCTCTCCCGACAGCATCGATCCCAAGTGGAAAACCTACTTCGACGGCTTCCAGGGCCGCGATGCCGGTGACGTCCCCCACTCGGCGGTCATCGCCCACATCGCCAGCGCCGCGCGCCAGGCCGCCAACAGCGGCACCGGCCCGAGCGGCGACGAGCGCGAGCGCCATGTCGGCCGCCTGATCACCGCCTACCGTTCGCGCGGCCACCTCGGCGCGCGGCTGGATCCGCTGGGCCTGACCCCGCCGGTGAACCCGCCGGACCTGGGCCTGCCGTTCCACAGCCTGTCGGAAAGCGATCTGGGCAGCGAGTTCAGCACCGGCGGCCTCGGCGGCCAGCCGCGGATGAAACTGCGCGACCTGCTGGCGCGGCTGAAGGCGACCTACACCGGGTCGATCGGCAGCGAGTTCATGCACATCTCCGAGTTCGAACAGCGCCAGTGGATCTACCAGCGCCTGGAGAACGCGGGCGGCAACATCGCCGGCGACACCGCCAGCCGCCGCCGCACCCTGGAGCGGATCACCGCCGCCGAGGGCCTGGAGCGCTACCTGCACACCAAGTACGTCGGCCAGAAGCGATTCTCGCTGGAAGGCGGCGACTCGCTGATCCCGATGATGGACGTGCTGGTGCAGCGCGCCGGCAGCGACACGGTCAAGGACATCGTGGTCGGCATGGCCCACCGCGGCCGCCTCAACGTGCTGGTCAACACCCTGGGCAAGAACCCGCGCAAGCTGTTCGACGAGTTCGAAGGCAAGTTCGAGCACGCCCACGACGACCGCGCCCACACCGGCGACGTGAAGTACCACATGGGCTTCTCCGCCGACGTGGCGGTGGCCGACGGCAAGTCGGTGCACCTGGCGCTGGCGTTCAACCCCTCGCACCTGGAGATCGTCGATCCGGTGGTGGTCGGCAGCGTGCGTTCGCGCCAGGAGCGCTACGGCGACGCCGCGCGCAAGTCGGTGCTGCCGGTGATCATCCACGGCGACGCCGCGTTCGCCGGCCAGGGCGTGGTCATGGAGCTGTTCCAGATGTCGCAGGCGCGCGGCTTCGCGGTCGGCGGCACCGTGCACATCGTGGTCAACAACCAGATCGGCTTCACCACCAGCGCCCGCGACGACGCCCGGTCCACGCTGTACTGCACCGACGTGGCCAAGATGATCGGCGCGCCGGTGTTCCATGTGAACGGCGACGATCCGGACGCGGTGGCGTTCGTGGCCAACCTGGCCTACGACTTCCGCCAGCAGTTCAACAAGGACGTGGTCATCGACCTGGTCTGCTACCGTCGTTGGGGCCACAACGAGGCCGACGAGCCGGCGGCGACCCAGCCGGTGATGTACCAGACCATCCGCAAGCACAAGACCACCCGCGAGCTGTACGCCGCCCAGCTGGAAAGCGAAGGCGTGCTGCAGGCCGGCGAGGCACAGGCGCTGGTCGACGGCTACCGCAACAAGCTCGACTCGGGCGAATACACCACCGAGCTGGCGACCCGCAAGCCCGACGAGTTCGCCATCGACTGGTCCAAGTACCTGTCGGGCAAGCTGTCGGACAAGGTCGACACCACGGTCAAGCGCAAGACCCTGGATCAGTTGGCCAAGATCATCACCACCATCCCGGGCGGCGTCGAGCTGCACCCGCGCGTGGCCAAGATCTACGAGGACCGCGTGAAGATGGCCGCCGGCGAACTGCCGGGCGACTGGGGCTTCGCCGAGAACCTGGCCTACGCCACCCTGCTGGGCGAAGGCCACAAGCTGCGCCTGGTCGGCCAGGACGCGGGCCGCGGCACGTTCTTCCACCGCCACGCGATCCTGCACGACCAGAAGACCGACAGCTACTACCTGCCGCTGCGGCAGCTGGTGGAGAACCCGGAAGACGCCACCGTGATCGACTCGCTGCTCAGCGAGGAGGCGGTGATGGGCTTCGAATACGGCTACTCCACCACCGATCCCAACGCGCTGTGCATCTGGGAAGCGCAGTTCGGCGACTTCGCCAACGGCGCGCAGGTGGTGATCGACCAGTTCATCGCCGCCGGCGAAGCCAAGTGGGGCCGCATCTCGGGCCTGTCGCTGTTCCTGCCGCATGGCTACGAAGGCCAGGGCCCGGAGCACAGCTCCGCACGCCTGGAGCGCTTCCTGCAGCTGTGCGCGCTGGAGAACATGCTGGTCTGCGTGCCCACCACCCCGGCGCAGGCCTTCCACATGATCCGCCGGCAGATGCGCATGTCCACGCGCAAGCCGCTGGTGGTGATGACGCCCAAGTCGCTGCTGCGCCACAAGCTGGCGGTGTCCACCCTGGAGGAACTGGCCGACGGCGAGTTCCAGCACCTGATCCCGGACGCCAAGGCCGACCCGAAGAAGGTCAAGCGCGTGGTCGCCTGCTCGGGCAAGGTCTACTACGACCTGCTCGAGGACCAGACCAAGCGCGGCCAGGACGACGTCGCCATCCTGCGCGTGGAGCAGCTGTATCCGTTCCCGCGCGAGCTGCTGGCGGCCGAGCTGAAGCGCTACGGCAACGCCACCGACCTGGTCTGGTGCCAGGAAGAGCCGCAGAACCAGGGCGCCTGGTACCAGATCAAGCACCACCTGCAGGCCTGCCTGGCCGACGGACAGAGCCTGCACTACGCCGGCCGCGCCCGCTCGCCGTCTCCCGCCGCCGGCCACTTCGCCGAGCACGTGGAAGAGCAGCTGAAGCTGGTCGCCGATGCGCTGTTGAATCCGTTCAACGACCAAGTCGCTGAATAAACCCCCTTTCACATTTCAAAAAAGACACCACTAGGACGCCCCCTGCAATGGCCACCGAAGTCAAAGTTCCGGTACTGCCCGAATCCGTATCCGATGCCACCATCGCCAGCTGGCACAAGAAGGCCGGCGAGGCAGTCAAGCGCGACGAGAACCTGGTGGACCTGGAGACCGACAAGGTCGTGCTGGAAGTGCCCTCGCCCGTCGATGGCGTGCTGAAGGAGATCAAGTTCGAGACCGGCGCCACCGTGACCAGCTCGCAGATCCTGGCGATCATCGAGGAAGGCGCGGCCGCCGCTGCGGCGCCGGCCGAGGCCAAGGTCGCCGAGGCCCCGAAGGCCGAAGCGCCCAAGGCCGCCGCCGCGGAAGCGCCGAAGGCCGCCAAGGCCGACGCGCCGAAGGCCGCCGGCGATGTGTCCAGCCTGCCGCCGGGCGCGCGCTTCAGCGCCATCACCGAAGGCGTGGATCCGTCGCAGGTCGAAGGCACCGGCCGCCGCGGCGCGGTGACCAAGGAAGACATCCTCAACTACGCCAAGAACGGCGGCGCCGGCAAGGCCGCCGGTGCGCGTCCGGAAGAGCGCGTGCCGATGACCCGCGTGCGCAAGCGCATCGCCGAGCGTCTGATGCAGTCGAAGAACTCGACCGCGATGCTGACCACCTTCAACGAGGTCAACCTGGCCAAGGTTTCGGCCGCGCGCAAGGAACTGCAGGACGAGTTCCAGAAGGCCCATGGCATCAAGCTCGGCTTCATGAGCTTCTTCGTCAAGGCCGCGGCCAACGCGCTGCAGCGCTTCCCGCTGGTCAACGCCTCGATCGACGGCGACGACATCATCTATCACGGCTACAGCGACATCTCCATCGCCGTGTCCACCGACAAGGGCCTGGTCACGCCGGTGCTGCGCAACGTCGAGCGGCAGTCCTTCGCCGACATCGAACAGGGCATCGCCGACTACGCCAAGAAGGCGCGCGACGGCAAGCTGAGCCTGGAAGAACTGCAGGGCGGCACCTTCACCGTGACCAACGGCGGCACCTTCGGCTCGCTGCTGTCGACCCCGATCATCAACCCGCCGCAGAGCGCGATCCTGGGCATGCACGCGATCAAGGAGCGTCCGATCGCCGAGAACGGCCAGGTCGTGATCGCGCCGATGATGTACCTGGCGCTGTCCTACGACCACCGCATCATCGACGGCAAGGACTCGGTGCAGTTCCTGGTCGACATCAAGAACCAGCTGGAAAACCCGGGCCGGATGCTGTTCGGTCTGTAAGAGCCGGGAATCGGGAATGGAGAGTGGGGAATGGGACAAGCGCCCATTTCCCTGCCCTGTTCCCGCCTGGACCTGGATGGGAGGCGGCAGGCGCCTGCGCTTTTGCGATTCCCCATTCCCTATTCCCCATTCCCGTGTGAGCGAATGAAATGAGCGAACAATACGACGTCGTCGTCATCGGTGCCGGTCCCGCCGGCTATCACGCGGCCATCCGTGCCGCCCAGTTGGGCCTGAAGACCGCGTGCATCGACGCGGCGCTGGGCAAGGACGGCAAGCCGGCGCTCGGCGGCACCTGCCTGCGCGTGGGCTGCATTCCGTCCAAGGCGCTGCTGGATTCCTCGCGCCAGTTCTGGAACATGGGCCACCTGTTCGGCGAGCACGGCATCAGCTTCAAGGATGCCAAGATCGACGTCGCGGCGATGGTCGGGCGCAAGGACAAGATCGTCAAGCAGTTCACCGGCGGCATCGCGATGCTGTTCAAGGCGAACAAGATCACCCCGTACTACGGCTTCGGCGAACTGCAGCCGGGCAACGTGGTCAAGGTCAAGCAGCACGACGGCAGCGAAGTCGAGCTGAAGGGCACCAACGTGATCCTGGCCGCCGGCTCGGATTCGATCGAACTGCCGTTCGCCAAGTTCGACGGCGAGACCATCGTCGACAACGTCGGCGCGCTGGACTTCACCGAAGTGCCCAAGCGCCTGGCGGTGATCGGCGCCGGCGTGATCGGCCTGGAACTGGGCAGCGTATGGAAGCGCCTGGGCGCCGAGGTCACCATCCTCGAGGCGCTGCCGGACTTCCTGGCCCTGGCCGATGCCGAAGTGGCCAAGACCGCGCTGAAGGAATTCAAGAAGCAGGGCCTGGACATCAAGCTCGGCGCCAAGGTCTCCAAGACCGAAGTCACCGGCAAGGGCAAGAAGCAGGAAGTGGTCGTCACCTATAGCGACAGCGAAGGCGAGAAGACCCTCAACGTGGACAAGCTGCTGGTGGCCGTCGGCCGCCGCGCCGCCACCAAGGGCCTGCTGGCCGACGGTACCGGCGTCAAGGTCAACGAGCGCGGCCAGATCGAGGTCGATGCGCATTGCCACACCGGCGTGGACGGCGTGTGGGCGATCGGCGACTGCGTGCGTGGGCCGATGCTCGCGCACAAGGGTTTCGAGGAAGGCATCGCGGTCGCCGAACTGATCGCCGGCCTGCCCGGCCACGTCAACTTCGACACCATTCCGTGGGTCATCTACACCGAGCCGGAAATCGCCTGGGTCGGCAAAACCGAGCAGCAGCTCAAGGCCGAAGGCGTGCCGTACAAGGCCGGCAGCTTCCCGTTCGCGGCGATCGGCCGTGCGGTGGCGATGGGCGAGCCCGCGGGCTTCGTCAAGGTCATCGCCCACGCCGAGACCGACCGCGTCCTGGGCATGCACCTGGTCGGCGTCGGCGTCTCCGAACTGGTCCACGAAGGCGTGCTGACCATGGAGTTCAACGGCTCGGCCGACGACCTGGCGCGCATCTGCCACGCCCACCCCACCCTGTCCGAAGCGATCCACGATGCGGCCATGGCGGTGAGCAAGCGGGCGATTCATAAGGCCAATTGAAGCCGGGAAACGGGAATGGAGAATCGGGAATGGCAAGCGCATTCCCGGCACTGCATTCCCACTGCATAACGCCGGGCCCGAGTCCGGCGTTATGCGTTTCGGCTTTTGATTTTCCCTATTCCCCATTCCCGACTCCCCATTCCCGATGAAAAGCATCTGCGTCTACTGCGGCTCCAACGCCGGCAACAAGCCCGCCTACGTCGAGCGCGCCACCGCGCTGGGCACGCGCATCGCCGAGCAGGGGCTGCGCCTGGTCTATGGCGGCGGCAATGTCGGTCTGATGGGCACCGTGGCCAATGCGGTGCTCGCCGCCGGCGGCGAGGTCACCGGCGTGATTCCCAAGCAACTGGCGGACTGGGAAGTGGCGCACCGCGGCCTCACCGAGCTGGAGATCGTCGGCTCGATGCACGAGCGCAAGTCGCGCATGTTCGACCTGTCCGATGCCTTCGTCGCCCTGCCCGGCGGCTTCGGCACCATGGAAGAAATCTTCGAGATGCTGACCTGGCGCCAGCTCGGCATCGGCAACAAGCCCTGCGCTTTCCTCGACGTGGAAGGGTTCTACGCGCCGCTGATCGGCATGATCGATCGCATGGTCGAAGAGCGCTTCCTGCACCCGGACCAGCGCGCCGACCTGTGGTACGGCAGCGACATCGACACGATGCTGGGCTGGATGCGGGACTACACGCCGGCGCAGGCTTCTAAGTGGATTGACGAGAAGCGCCGTAACGCGCTGCGCTGAGAGCATCTCTGATCGGCGGTAAGCATCTGGCGCGTGGCGACGCGTTACAGATTCCGGCGCCTCACTGCTTCCATGGCGCGGATTGATGAAAAGCGACGCAACGCGCTGCGCTAGGAGCGTCTGAGGGGCGGCGGGATCAATGCGCGTGGCGACGCGCTACCGACTCCGGCGCCTCACCGCCACTGCGGCGCGGATCGACGAGAAGCGTCGAAACGCACTGCGTTGAGAGCATCCGATCGGCGGTTAGCGCCTCGCGCGTGGCGACGCGTTACAAATTCCGGCGCCTCACTGCTTGCATGGCGCGGATTGATGAAAAGCGCCGCAACGCGTTGCGCTGAGACGCCGAAAAGCGGCAACGTCATGACGCGTGGCGACGCGCCATGAATTCCGGCGCACGATTGTTCCTGCGGCGCGGATCGACAAAAAGCGCCGCAACGCGTTGCGCCAGGCGCATCCGATCCACGGCAAGCGCTTGGCGCGTGGCGAACCGTTCAGGCCGCCGCCCATACCGACAGGACGTGTCCTGCAGGAGCGGCTTCAGCTGCGACGGGCGTGCTCGATAAAACCCATCGCGGCTGAAGCCGCTCCTACGCGGCAACCTGCCATGGCGGCATCTTCAGTCGCTCCAGCATCGGAGGCGCGGATCGAACAAACGCGCCGCAACGCGTCGCGCTGCGAGCAACGGGCGCATGGCGCCGCGCTCCGCACTCGATCGCCTCAAAGCAGCTGCGGCGCGGCGGCCGGGCGCCCGAGCAGATAGCCCTGCCCGTAGTCGCAACCCAGTTCGCGCAGGGTCGCCAGTTGCTGCTCGGTCTCGATGCCTTCGCCCACCGTTTCGATGCCCAGGGTGCTGGCCAGGGCGAGAATGCCGCGTACCAGCGCGTGGCTGCCGGTGCTGCCCTCGTCCTGCAGGCCGGCGACGAAGCTCTGGTCGATCTTCAGCACCGAGATCGGGAAGCGGTGCAGGTAGGACAGCGCCGAGAAGCCGGTACCGAAGTCGTCCAGTTGCGCCAGCACGCCGCGCTCGCGCAGCGCCTGCAGGATGGTCAGGGTGCGCGGTGCGTCGTCGAGCAGCGCCACCTCGGTGATCTCCACGCGCAGGCGACGCGGATCGGCGCCGGCGGTGTCGATCAGCCCGAACAGCCGTTCGGTGAAATCCGGCGAGCGGAAGTGCCGCGGCGAGACGTTAACCGAGACGTAGCCGCCCTCGCTCTGCGCCAGGCGCCGGATCACCTGCGCGTACAGCAGCCAGTCCACCTGCTCGATCAGGCCGCTCTCCTCGCCCAGGTCGATGAACTGGCTCGGCACCAGCAGCCCGCGGCTTTCGTGGCGCCAGCGCAGCAGGGCTTCGTGGCCGATCACCTCGCCGTCGCGCAGGCGCACGATCGGCTGGTAGAACGGCTCGAAGTCGCGGTTGTTGATCGCCCGACGCAGGTCCGCCTCCAGGTCGAGGCTGCGCAGCGCCGCCTCGCGCATGGCCTCGTCGAACACCACGCAGCGGTCCTGCGTCTGCGCCTTGGCCCGGTACATCGCCGCGTCGGCGTCGCGCAACATCTCCTCGCCGTTGTGGTAGCGCGGATGCCAGGCGGCGATGCCCAGGCTGCCGGACGGGAACAATTCGCGGCCGGCCACCCACATCGGCTGGCCAAGCACGTGCAGCAGGCGCCGCGCCAGTTCGCGCGCGCCGTCCAGGCCGTGCTCGCACGGCGTCAGCACCGCGAATTCGTCGCCGCCCAGGCGCGCCACCACGTCCTGGCCGCGGATCGTGGAGACGATGCGCTTGGCCACCTGCACCAGCATCTCGTCGCCGGCGGCGTGGCCGATGCTGTCGTTGACCAGCTTGAACCGGTCCAGATCCAGGAACAGCACGGCGAAGGTCCTGCCGCCGCCGCGGGCACGGGAGATCGCCTCGCTGAGCCGGTCCAGCAGATGCGATCGGTTCGGCAATCCGGTCAGCGCATCGTGCAGCGCCTGGTGGGTCAGGCGCTGCTCGGCACGCCAGCGTTCGGCGATCTGCGCCAGCAGTTGCTCGTTGACCTCGGCCAGCTCGCGGGTGCGCTCCTCCACGCGCTGCTCCAGCTCCGCGTGCGCCAACCGCAGCCGTTCCTGCGCGCGCTGCCGCGCCAGACCGCTGCCGACGTTGTGCGCGACGAAGGTCAGCAGGCGCTGGTCGTGCTCGGTGAACCGCACCTTGGCGATGTAGCTCTGCACCACGATCGCGCCGATCACCTCGCCTTCGTCGAACAGCGGCACGCCCAGCCAGCTGTAGGGGCGCTGGCCGTACTCCTGTACCTCGCCCTGCGCCAGCAAGGCGTCGATGTCGGGAAGTTCGAGCAGTTGCGGACGCCGCACCCGCATCACGTACTCGGTCAGTCCGCGACCGCGGCGCCGTTGCGGCCGGTAGGGGGTGAACTCATCCACCGAGTAGACGAACTCCAGCATCGTGTCGTCGTCGGACAGCAGCGCGATGTACAGATTGCGCGCGTCGATCAGCCCGCCGACGATGGCGTGCACCTCGGTGTAGAACTGCTGCAGGCTCTCCGAGCGGATCGCCAGCTCGGCGATGCGGAACAGCGCCAGTTGCAGCGTCTCGGCGCGCTTGCGCTCCTGGATCTCGTCCTGCAGGTCGCGGTTGGCGCGCTGCAGTTCCTGGGTCCGCAGGTGCACCCGCCGCTCCAGTTGCACCTGCGCATGGCGCCGGTCCATCGCGGTTTGCACGTGTTGCGCCACGTAGGCCAGCAGCGCGCGGTCGGCGTCGGTGTAGCGCAGCGCGTAGTCGTAGTTCTGCACCACGATCGCGCCGCACACCCGGCCCTCGCGCAGCATCGGCACGCCCAGCCAGTCGCGGCTCTCCGGGCCGTGTTCGGCGTTGTAGCCGACCTGCAGGCGTTCGCGCACCTGCTCCGAGGGCCCACGCACCGCGCGGCCGTGGCGCAGCAGTCCCACGGTGAGGCTGTGCGGCATGTCGCGCAGGAAGTAGGTCTGCTCCGGATCGGCGACGAAGTCGTCGTGGCGGTCGGAGAAGTACAGAAAGCGCATGCTCTGCTGATCTTCGTCGTATTCGACGATGTAGCAGTTCTCCGCATACATCAGCGATTCCAGCACCGCATGCACGCGCTGCAGCATCTGGCTCATTTCCAGATCGGCGCCGGCCAGATCGGCGATCTCGTACAGCGCCTGCTGCAGTTGCTTGGATTTCTCCAGGCCCTCGATGCGCGCGCGCATGCGCTCGGTGTCGAGCAGGTTGAGGCCGAAGGCGACCGCGGCCTCGCACCAGGCGGCGCGGTACGCTTCGTCCAGCGGCTGTCTCACCTGCGCACCGATGACCACGCAGGCCCCCTCGGCGGTGCGATGCACGTGCAGCACCGTCGGTGTCGTCGACGGCGGCAACTCGGTGGCGGCCAGCGTCTGCGCGACCAGCGCCTGCAGCCACTCCGGCGCCTCCGCGCTGGCGCCGTGGAGGCGCCCGACCACGCCGTCGCCGCAGCCGACCACCACGGCGCTGCCGGGCGGCAGCAGCCCGCACAAGGCCTGCGCCGTGCGGGCGGGCGCAGGGCCGCCGGAAGCGTCTTCGCGGGCGGTGGCGGACGAATTGAACAGCATCGACAACGATTCTCCTGCAGGGCCCCCGGAACTGCTCCACGCTCGCCCTTTCACCCCCAGCATACCCGTTGCATGCACCGATCGACGCCCGATCGACCCCGAAGTGTCGCGATACGCGTTTGTCTACCCATGTTGTCCGAATGTCCGCCACCGACGCCCTCTCCCGGGCCCCCGCCTCCCGACTATGCGGCGGACCGGCGAACGCTTAGGCTTGCCGCCGTGGACGCCCCGGTCGACGCGAGCGACGAAGCCCTGATGCTGGCCTATGCCGCCGGCGACGCACGCGCGTTCGAGACTCTGTACCTGCGCCATCGCGGCCGCCTGTACCAATACCTGCTGCGGCAGCTGCGCGACCGGGCGCTGGCCGAAGAACTGTTCCAGGACGTGTGGCAGCGGGTGATCGCCGCACGCCTGGACTGGCAGCCGCAGGCCGCGTTCACCACCTGGCTGCTGCGCATCGCCCACAATCGGCTTGGCGACCATTGGCGCGCGGCCAAGCACCGCCCGCCGGCGCCGGCCGACGCCGACCTGCGCACCGCGCGCGTGCAGGACCCCGACACCCCGGAGCGGCAGTTGTCCGCCTTCGAACAACGGCGCCAGTTGCAACTGGCGCTGGATGCGCTTCCCGAGGAGCAACGCGACGTGCTGCTGCTGCGCCTGGAGCAGGAATTGAGCCTGGACGAGATCGGGCAGATCACCGGCGTCGGCCGCGAGACGGTCAAGTCGCGGCTGCGCTATGCGATGGACAAACTGCGTGCGAGGTTGGGCGGATGAGCGCCGACGAACCGCTGACCCCGGAAGAGCGCGCGCTCGCCGAACGCCTGCGCCTGGGCCGGCAGGCATTGCCGCCGCCGGCGCTGGATGCGGCGATCCTGGCTGCCGCGCGCGCGGCGGTCGCACCGGGAGCCGCCGAGGTCCCGGAGTATCCCAGCAGCGCCGCGGAGCGCGCGTGGGCGCAAGCCACCGCGGCGATGCCCGCGTCCGCACCCGCCTCCATCGCGACCGCCGATCCGGCCGGGCCAGGCCCGGCGCCCGCATCGCGTGCCGCCCCGCCGGCGTCGCGGCCACGCTGGCCGACCTGGCTCGGCCTGGCGGCCTCGCTGGTGCTGGTAGCCGGCATCGCCTGGCGCGCACGCCCGCCGGTGCCCTCGGCGCCGATGCCGTCGGCAGCGCCTGCTCCGGCAGCGACGCCCGCCACCGACGCCGCTTCTGCGCCAGCCGCATCGCCGGCACCGCCCTCCGCGGAGCCGGCGCCGGATGCCACCGCGCCGGCGGCCCCCAAGGCCACAGCGCCCGCCCCTGTGGCCTCGGCGCGCAGGGAAGCGGAAGCACCTGCCGCGCCACTGCCGGAGGCGCAGGCGCGCAAGCCGGTGCCCGCGAGCCGCATGCCCATGCCCCCTCCCGCGTCACCGGCGATGGTGGCGCCAGTTGCACCGCCGGTCCCGGCACCACCGCCACCGGCGATCGCAGCGGATAACAGCGAGCCGGCTGCCGCACCGGCCGCCGAACAGCAAGCCGCCCCCGCCGCCATGGCCTTGCGCGCACCGGCGCGCGCGGCAACGACGCAGGACACCTGGGCACGCAGCGCGCCCACCGACGACGCCCGCCAGGCCAAGCTGGCGGCCGCCGCGCGCGCGCAGGCGGCAGCGACCGGGTCCTCGGAGGCGCTGTCGCTGCAACCTTCGACGTCGTCTGCAGCGCCCGCCGCCGCATCGGCGCAGCCACGGTCCTCCGCTGGCGTCTTGGCGGCCGCAGTGGAAGTGGCCGTGGAGGCCGACGCACAATTGCCCCCGCGGCGCTGGCTGCAACGGATCCGCGAGCGCCGCGACGGCGGCGAACTGGACGTCGCCCGCGCCAGCCTGCTGCGCTTCCAGCGTACCCACCCGCACCGTACGGTGCCCGCGGACCTGCGCACGCTGCTGCAGGACTGAGCCGCGCGCTGCCGGCGCCTGCGCCGCAGGCCGGCAGCGCACCTCGTCTACAATGCCGCCGATGCCCGATACGCTCCCGCACCCCGTCAGCCACAGCGTGGAGATCAAGCACAGCCGCTTCGTTGCCCACGCCGCGCCGATCGCCGACGCCGGCGCAGCGCTGGCATTCGTGCAGCAGGTGATGGTGGCCGACGCCACCCACAATTGCTGGGCCTACCGCCACGGCGACGAATACCGTTCCAGCGACGACGGCGAGCCCGCCGGCACCGCCGGCCGGCCGATCCTGGCGGCGATCGACGGCCAGGGCTTCGACCGCGTGGTGGTAGTGGTCACGCGCTGGTACGGCGGCATCAAGCTCGGCGCCGGGGGCCTGGTCCGCGCCTATGGCGGCAGCGCGGCCGAATGCCTGCGCCTGGCGCCGCGGCAACCGTTGCTGGCCTTGAGCCTGCTGACCCTGCACTGCGGCTTCGACGACCTGGGCGCGGTGCATGCCGCGCTGAGCGCCTGCGCCGCGGAAAAACTCGATGAACGCTTCGACGCCGGCGGCGCCGAACTGCGCCTGCGCCTGCCCCGCGATCGCGTCGACGCCTTGAAAACCCGCCTGCGCGACGCCACTCGCAATCGGGTCCGCTGTTCGGAACCCGCCCCCGCATGAATACCCCGTCGGCCGACCAGGCCAAGTCGCTGCGCAGACTCGGCAGCCTGCGCACCCTGTGGCCGTTCGTGCGTCGCCGGCGCGGCCTGCTGATCGCCTGGCTGGTGGCGCTAGCGATCTCCTCCAGCGCCACGCTGAGCCTTCCGGTCGCGGTACGGCAGATGATCGACCACGGCTTCAGCGACAGCAGCCGCATCAATCAGTCGTTCGCCCTGCTGTTCGCAGTCGCGCTGGTGCTGGCGGTGGCGACCGCCACGCGCTTCTACTTCGTGTCGCTGCTCGGCGAGAAAGTCGTCGCCGACCTGCGCGAGCGCCTGTACACGCACCTGATCGGCCTGCACGCCGGCTTCCACGACCGCAACCGCAGCGGCGAACTGGTCTCGCGCCTGTCGGCCGACAGCGAACTGCTGCGCGGGGTCATCGGCAGCACCATGTCGGTGGCGCTGCGCAGCACGGTCACCGCGGTCGGCAGCGTGGTGATGCTGTGCGTGACCAGCCCGCACCTGGCCGCCTACACCCTGCTCGGCATCCCGCTGGCGGTGCTGCCGATCGTGCTCGGCGCGCGGCGCCTGCAGAAGATCTCGCGCGCCAGCCAGGACCGCGTCGCCGACGCCAACACCCTGGCCGCCGAGACCCTGGGCGCGGTGCGCACGGTGCAGGCCTACGCGCGCGAAGGCTACGAACGCGGCCGCTTCGGCGAGGCGCTGGCGCAGACCGTGGCGGTGGCGCGGCGCCGGGTCGGCGCACAGGCACTGATCACCGCCGCGGCCATCGTGCTGATCTTCGGCGCCATCGTACTGGTGCTGTGGTCGGGCGCACACGAGGTCGCCGCCGGCGAATTGAGCGCCGGTGCGCTCGGCCAGTTCGTGCTGTATGCGATGTTCGGTGGCGGCTCGGTGGCTTCGCTGGCCGAGGTCTGGAACGACCTGCAGCGCGCGGCCGGCGGCATGGGCCGCATCGCCGAACTGTTCCAGGAACGCCCCGACATCGTCGCGCCGGCGCAGCCACGCGCGCTGCCGCAGCCGCTTCGCGGCGAGGTGCGCTTCGACAACGTCAGCTTCCGCTACCCGCAGCGCCCCGATCACCCGGCGCTGGACGGCTTCGATCTGCACGTGCGGCCCGGCGAGAGCGTGGCCCTGGTCGGCCCCTCCGGCGCCGGCAAGAGCACGGTGCTGGCGCTGCTGATGCGCTTCCACGACCCGCAATCGGGCAGCGTGCAGGTGGACGGCCTGGACCTGCGCACGCTGGACCCATCGAAGCTGCGCGAGGCCATCGGCCTGGTGCCGCAGCACCCCACCCTGTTCGCCGCCAGCGCCGCCGACAACATCCGCTACGGCCGGCTCGAGGCCAGCGAGGCCGAGGTCGAGGCCGCCGCGCGCGCGGCCGAAGCCGACGCGTTCCTGCGGCAATTGCCGGAGGGCTATGCCAGCGAACTGGGCGAACGCGGTGCGCGCCTGTCCGGCGGCCAGCAGCAGCGCATCGCCATCGCCCGCGCCCTGCTCAAGGACGCGCCGATCCTGTTGCTGGACGAGGCCACCAGCGCCCTGGACGCGCAGAGCGAACACGCCGTGCAGCACGCGCTGGAGCGGCTGATGGCCGGACGCACCACCCTGGTGATCGCGCACCGCCTGGCCACCGTGCTGAAGGCCGACCGCATCGTGGTGATGGACCATGGCCGCATCGTCGCCCAGGGCACCCACGCCGAGTTGCTGGCGCAGGACGGGCTGTACGCCGAACTCGCTCGCCTGCAGTTCATCGACTGAGCACGCCGCGCTAACGACGGCGGGACTACGGTCGGACCGCGTCTGCGCTGCGGCCGCGCGCCCGCGGCCGCCGCTCCGGCGTCCCGCATTCGATGCAGCGTTCGACAGGAGGCTTCCGATGTCCTTTCGCCAATTGCCCGCCCTCGGTCCCGACGGCGAGGCCTATCTGATCACCGAGTTCCAGGACGATGCGCCGCGCCAGCAGCAGGCGCAGCACGACCCGCACGCCGACAGCGGACTGCGCTACGAACTGGCCGATGGCCGCAAGCTGATCCGCCGCGGCCAGCAGTTCGTCACCACCGGCGGCGAGTTGACCCTGACCGCGGTCTAGCGTCGTCACCACGCTGTGCCGTCATGCCCCGTCATCGCCACTGGCGTTCGGGGTGCTGGCGGCAAGCTGGTGAATTTTTCGCCACACGGCTTGACAGGCTTGTCCCGCAAGGCGCGCCGAGGGTTATCCACATGTTTGCGCAGTGGCCATCCACATGCGCTGTGGATGAATCCAGAGGTGGGCGTCGTGCGTCCATGTGTTCTGGAGCGCAGCTGAAGCCGCGACGAGCGAAGCGGTGCGTGTTCCGATCGCGCACCGCGTCGGGACTGAAGTCCCTCCCACAGTGCCCCAGCCCACTCGCCGCAAGTTCCTGCAGGAGCGGCTTCAGCCGCGACGGCGTTCGATGCAATTCACCCCGCCAGCACCCGCCCGATCCCACTGGCATCGATCTCCGCCGCCGCGCCACGCACCGCCCCCGCATCGCTGGCCGGATCGAAGCCGAGCCGGAAATGCAATTCGCCCGCCTGCGTGCGCGAGGAATGGATCGAAGCGAGATTCACCCCATGGCGCTCGAACACGTGCAGCAGCGCGCGCAACGAGCCGGCGCGGTCTTCCGGCAAGTACACGCTGAGCGTGGCCTGCTCGGTCAGATCGGCGAGCAAGTACCCCACCCGTTCGTAGCTGTAGTTGCCCTGCGCGATCGCCGCCTCGCCCAGCGCCTGCCGGTTGGCGTCGAGAAACTCGGCACGAAACTGCGCGCGCGCCGCATCATCGCCACGGCCGACCTGGTCGCGCAGCCGCGACAGCTGCGCGATCAGCCCGTCCAGCACATCGCCGACATGCGGATTGCCGAACTGGATGTCTTCGTAGATGGCCGGATTCAAGGCCAGGATGCGCGCGATGATCGCGGTATCCAGTTCGAACGAGGCCGAGCGGTACGGCAGCAGCGCCTGCAACGGCCCCAGCGCCGGCGCATGCTCGCGCAGCACGCCGGCCTGGGCCAGATGCGTGGCGTGGACCATCGCCTGCACCAGCGCCATCACCCGGTCGTGGTGCTCGGGCGTGGTGCGCACGCACTCGCCTTCCAGCGCCGTGTACAGCTGCTGCAGCCAGGGCTGCCACTGCGCCACCCGCGCCTCGCACACCACCAGCACGCGGCCCTTGAGCGTGGGCGACTTCGGCGGCGCGGTCATCGGATGCAGGCCGGCCACTTCCGCCTGCGAGGCCAGCATCGCCGCCACCGGCGCGGCCTTGACCGAGGTGACGTCCAGCCACAGCTGGTCGCGTTCGCGGCCGCCGGCGCGCTGCACGTACTCGCCGATCAACGCCGGCGTGTGCCGGATCGGCGCGGAGAAGATCAGCACCTGCGCCTGCTGCAGCAGCGCCTCCGGCGCCAGCGACTGCGGGTCGGCCGGATCGTGGCCGATCACCTGCAACTGCATGCGCTCGCGGAAGAAGCGGCTCAGCCAGCGGCCATAGGCGCCGGCGCTGCCGACGATGCCGACGACCGGGCGCAGGCTCACGCCAGGCGCTCGGCGACGAAGCGCAGCGGCGTGGCCAGCGCAGCCGGCGCCGCCGCCAGCACGTCCAGTTCTTCCACGTCCGCGGCCAGGGTCGCCTCCAGCGCCGCATGCACGCCAGCGATGGCGCGGCCGATCGCCGCCTCGAAGCTGTCGCCGCGCAACAGGAACGCCACCAGCAGCGCCATCAACACATCGCCGGTGCCGGCGACATCCACCGGCAGCAATGGCGAGCACCAGCGGTAGACCGCTTCGCGGCTCACCGCCAGCGTGACCAATTGCCCGGCATCGCCGCCGACGCTGTGCGCAAGCACCCATTCCGGACCGCGCCCCAGCAACACGCGTGCTGCGGCGATCGCGTCGTTCTGCGCCAGTGCCGGCATGCCGGTCAGGCGGCCGAGCTCGAACGCATTCGGCGTCACCAGCCATGCGTGCGGCAACAGGCGCTCGGCGAAGATCGCTTCCAGGCCCGGTTCGACGTAGGGGCCGGTGTGCGTATCGCCGATCACCGGATCCAGGCAGTAGCGCAGCGTCGGGCACTGCGGCAGGGTGGCGTCGAGCCAGTCGGCGAAGGCGGCACCATTGCCGACGCTGCCGAAGTAGCCGGACACCAGCATGCGCGCGCGTTGCGGCAGGCCGCGTTCGCTGGCGCCGAGCAGCAGATCGGCGAACCAGTCCGACGGCAGCACCTTGCCGCGCAAGGTCGCATAGAACGGCGCATTGCTCAGCAGCGTGGTCGGGATCTCGGCCACGCGCAGGCCCAGCGCACGCAACGGCGGCACCGCCGCGCTATTGCCGGCGTGGCCGTAGACCAGTTGCGACTGCACGGAAATGACGTCGACCGGCACCGGCCCGTCGGGGCGCTGGCGGCGGCCATGGATGAGATGACGTGCAGCGGAGCTGTCGGCGGAAGCGTTCATCGCCGTAGTGTAGCGCCGGCGCAAGATCGCCAAGAGGCGCGTGCATGCGCGGTGTTGCGGGGGCTTTCAGCAACAACGGCCTCAGCTGCGACGCTCCGACGAGAACGCGTCGCGGCTGAAGCCGCTCCTGCAACGGGGGCATGGTGCGGGGGGACGCCCACGCACAGCCAGCATCGAAACTCCCAGTTCTCCGCTGCGCTCAGCGCGCGAAACATTCCAATGTGGGAGGGGCTTCAGCCCCGACGCGTTGGCGGTAAAGCGTCGGGGCTGAAGCCCCTCCCACAAAAAGCCTGGCAGCGGCCAGGAACGTTTGGAAAATCGCGAATCCCGGCTTTTCAACAGCCGCAGGCTGTCATCCCGAATCCCGAATCCCGAATCCCCAGCTTTTCAAGCAGCCGAATGGCTGATCATCCCGGCCTTACGACGTCATCCGGTCCCAGAACCCCTTCACCCCGTCGATGAAGGTCGCCGACTTGGGCGAATGCTTGCGCGCGTCCTCGCCGGTGAAGGTGGATTCGAACTGCTCCAGCAGCTTGCGCTGGTCGGCGGTGAGGTTGATCGGGGTCTCCACCACCACGCGGCAGTACAGGTCGCCTTCGCTGCGGCTGCGCACCGAGCGCACGCCCTTGCCGCGCAAGCGGAACAGCTTGCCGGTCTGGGTCTCGGCCGGGATGCGGATCTCCGCCTCGCCGCCCAGGGTCGCCACGCGCACGGTGTCGCCCAGCGCCGCCTGCGAGATGCGGATCGGCACCTCGCAGTGCAGGTCGTCGCCGTCGCGCTGGAAGATCGGGTGCTCGCGCACGCGCACTTCCACGTACAGATCGCCCGGCGGAGTGCCGGCCGGACCGGCCTCGCCCTCGCCCGACAGGCGGATGCGGTCGCCGTTGTCGACGCCGGCGGGAATCTTCACCGACAGCACCTTGGTCTCTTCCACGCGCCCGGCGCCATGGCACACGCCGCACGGGTTCTGCACGATCTGGCCGCGGCCGGCGCACTGCGGGCAGGTCTGCTGCATGGCGAAGATGCCACGCTGGATGCGCACCTGGCCGCGTCCGTGGCAGGTGCCGCAGGTCTCGACCTTGCCGTCCTCCGAGCCGCTGCCGTGGCAGTGCTCGCATTCGCTCAGGGTCGGAATCTCGATGCGGCGCTCGATGCCGGCCACCGCTTCTTCCAGGTCCAACTCCAGCACGTAGCCGATGTCGGCGCCACGCCGTGGCGCACGCCCGCCACCGCCGGCGCCACCGAAGATGTTGCCGAAAATGTCGCCGAAGATATCGCCCATGTCCGGGCCGCCAGGGCCGCCGCCCATCCCGCCCATGCCGTGCTCGAATGCGGCGTGGCCATGCGCGTCGTACATGCGCCGGCGATTGCCGTCGGACAGCACCTCATAGGCTTCCTTGCATTCCTTGAACGCGGCCTCGGCGGCGTGGTCGCCGGGATTGCGGTCCGGGTGGTACTTCATCGCGCAACGGCGATAGGCCTTCTTCAGCTCGTCGTCGCTGGCGGTGCGGGCCACACCCAGCACTTCGTAATAGTCGCGTTTGCTCATGGCTGGGAATCGGCGATGGGGAATGGGGAATGGTTCAAAACGGGCATCCTGTAGCGATCGGTCATAGCGGCGATGAAACCGGGAACCTTAAAACGGCGAAGGAGCGGAGCCTGAGCACCGCTCCTTCGAAAACCGATTCCTTAAGGCTGGATCACGCCTTCTTGTCGTCCTTGACCTCGGTGAACTCGGCGTCGACCACGTCGTCGGCGTGGGCCGAGGACGCATGCGCGCCGCCGGCGTTGCCGCCCGGCTGCTGCTCGCCGGCCGCCGCGGCCGCGTACAGCGACTGACCGGCCTCTTCCAGCGCCTTGGTCTTGGCCTCGATCTGACCCTTGTCGTCGCCCTTCATCGCGGTTTCCAGGTCCGCCAGCGCCGACTCGACCTTGCCGATCACGTCGCCGCCGACCTTGCTGCCGTGCTCGGTGATCGCGCTGCGGGTGGCGTGGATCAGGCCGTCGGCCTGGTTGCGCGCCTGCACCAGCTCGTGGAACTTCTTGTCTTCCTCGCGGTTGGCTTCCGCGTCGGCGACCATCCGCTGGATCTCGTCGTCCGACAGACCGGAGCCGGCCTTGATCTCGACCTTCTGTTCCTTGTTGGTCTTCTTGTCCTTGGCCGACACGTGCAGGATGCCGTTGGCGTCGATGTCGAAGGACACCTCCACCTGCGGCAGGCCGCGCGGTGCCGGCTCGATGCCGGACAGGTCGAACTTGGCCAGCGACTTGTTGTAGCGGGCCTGCTCGCGCTCGCCCTGCAGCACGTGCACGGTCACCGCCGACTGGTTGTCCTCGGCGGTGGAGAACACCTGCGAGGCCTTGGTCGGGATGGTGGTGTTCTTCTCGATGATCTTGGTGAACACGCCGCCCAGGGTCTCGATGCCCAGGCTCAGCGGGGTCACGTCGAGCAGCAGCACGTCCTTGACGTCGCCGGCCAGCACGCCGCCCTGGATCGCCGCGCCCAGCGCCACGGCCTCGTCGGGGTTGACGTCCTTGCGCGGCTCCTTGCCGAAGAACTCGGCCACCGCCTGCTGCACCTTCGGCATGCGGGTCTGGCCACCGACCAGGATCACCTCGGTGATGTCGCTGGCGCGCAGGCCGGCGTCGTTCAGCGCGGTGCGGCACGGATCGATGGTGCGCTTGACCAGGTCCTCCACCAGTGCCTCGAGCTTGGCCCGGGTCAGCTTGATGTTGAGGTGCTTCGGGCCCGACGCGTCGGCGGTGACGTACGGCAGGTTGACTTCGGTCTGCTGCGAGGACGACAGCTCGATCTTGGCGCGCTCGGCGGCGTCCTTCAGGCGCTGCAGCGCCAGCGGATCCTTGCGCAGGTCGATGCCCTGGTCCTTGTTGAACTCTTCCACCAGGTAGTCGATGACGCGCTTGTCGAAGTCTTCGCCGCCCAGGAAGGTATCGCCGTTGGTGGCCAGCACTTCGAACTGCTTCTCGCCGTCGACGTTGGCGATCTCGATGATCGACACGTCGAAGGTGCCGCCGCCCAGGTCGTACACCGCGATCTTGCGATCGCCGCCCTGGCCCTTGTCCAGGCCGTAGGCCAGTGCGGCCGCAGTCGGCTCGTTGATGATGCGCTTGACGTCCAGGCCGGCGATACGGCCGGCGTCCTTGGTCGCCTGGCGCTGGCTGTCGTTGAAGTACGCCGGCACGGTGATGACCGCCTCGGTGACGGTCTCGCCCAGGAACGCCTCGGCGGTCTTCTTCATCTTCTCCAGCACCTGCGCGGAGATTTCCTGCGAGGCCAGCTTGCGCCCGTCGGCGGTGGCCACCCAGGCGTCGCCGTTGTCGTGCTGGACGATGCTGTACGGCACCAGGCCGATGTCCTTCTGGACTTCGGCGTCGGTGAACTTGCGGCCGATCAGGCGCTTGACCGCGTAGAAGGTGTTCTTGGGGTTGGTGACGGCCTGGCGCTTGGCCGAGGCGCCCACCAGCACTTCGCCGTCCTTGGTGTAGGCGACGATCGAAGGCGTGGTGCGGTCACCCTCGGAATTCTCGATGACGCGGGCCTTGCCGCCGTCCATGATCGCCACGCACGAGTTGGTCGTGCCCAGGTCGATGCCGATGATCTTGCCCATTGCAATGACTCCTGAAAGGTCGTGTAGCCGGCCAGTGCCGGGATCTGATTCGGATATAGGGATGGCTGCAGGTCATTCAAGCCATCGCCGCAAATTAGCGTTCCACCGCCGCCGCGCCGGGTTCAGGCGCGGGCGGCCGGCGCGCTCAGTCGTGCTTGGCCACCACCACCAGAGCGGGCCGCAGCAGGCGGTCGTTGAGCAGGTAGCCCTTCTGGAACACCTGGATCACATGACCCGGGGCCACGCCCTCGGCCTCGGCCTGGCTGATCGCCTGGTGATGCTCGGGGTTGAACGGCTCGCCGGTCGGGTCGAGCAGGGTCAGGCCGTTGTCGGCGGCGACCTTGAGCAACTGCTTGTAGGTCAGTTCCAGGCCATCGCGCAGCGGGCTGGGCTCGCTGCCGGCAGCGCTCAGCCCCGCGTCCAGACTGTCGAACACCGGCAGCAGGTCGCCCAGCAGGCGCTCGTTGGCGAACTTGCGCGCCTGCTCCACGTCGCGGGCGATGCGCTTGCGCTGGTTCTCCAGGTCGGCCCGCTCGCGCAGGGCGTCGGCCTTGACCAGGGCCAGTTCGCTGCGCAGCGTCTCGATCTCCGCCTGCAGCGGATCGGTCGAGGGCTGCTGCGCCTCGGTCAGGTGTTCGGAATCGAATTCGGGGTGCTCTTGCGTCATGTCCGGGTCCCTGGCGGGGTACGTCCCGCCTTACCGGACCACCTATGTGGGCGGTGCGGGCGGATTCAAGTGAGGCCGGGATGATCAGCCATTCGGCTGCTGAAAAGCGGGGATTGGGGATTGGGTATTGGGGATTGGAGATTCGCCCGGGCGCGGCTGGATGGCCTGCTGGCGGATGAGGCGGCGGCGCTTCGACCAGCGCTGCGCTCAGCGATCGCCGGGCGGGGACGGGTCCAGGCGGGCGCCGAGGACGTCGGCGGCGGTCTGGACCAGGGGGATGACCCGGTCGTAGTCCATGCGCTTGGGGCCGATCACGCCCAGCACGCCCAGCACCTGGCCGCCGACCATGTACGGGGCGGTCACCAGCGACACGCTCTCCAGCGGCACCATGCCGGTCTCTTCGCCGATGAAGATGCGCACGCCGGGCGCGCGGATGGTGCGTTCGAGCAGTTGCAGGAGTTCGCGCTTGCTGGCGAAGACCTCGAACAGCTCACGCAGCCGCTCCAGGTCCGACAGGTCCTGCACGCCCATCAACTTGGTCTGCCCGGCCAGCACCATGTCGTCGCCGGCCGGGGCCAGCGCCTGCTCGGCCAGCTCGACGCTGTGCGCCAGCAACTGCTCCATCTCGTCGCGCGCATGGCGCAGGTCGCGCAGCAGGCTGGCACGGATGTCAGCCAGGGCGCGCCCGGCGAAATGCCGGTTCAGATAGTTGGCCACCCGCTCCAGTTCGGCCGGCTCGTAGGCCTTGCGCGGCTCGATGACCCGGTTCTGCACCTCGTTGTCGGCGAACACCAGGATCGCCAGCACCCGCCGCGCGTCCAGCGGCACGAAGTCGATGTGCCGGAACGCGAACTGCTCGCGCTTGGGCGCGCTGACCACGCCGACGAAGTGGGTCATGGCCGACAGCAGTTCCGAGGCGCTGCCGAGCAGCGCCTGGGTGCCGGCGGCGTTGGCCATCTCCGCGCGCAGCCGTGCCACCTCGCCTTCGGCCGGCGGGCGCATCTGCACCAGGCTGTCGACGAACACCCGGTAGCCGGTGGCGGTGGGCACGCGCCCGGCCGAGGTGTGCGGCGAGCTGAGCAGCCCGGCGTCCTCCAGGTCGGCGAGGATGTTGCGGATCGTCGCCGGGCTCACGTCCAGCCCGGCATGGCGGGCCAGGGTCTGAGAGCCGACCGGCTCGCCGTCGCGGATATAGCGCGAGATCAACGTGCGCAGCAGCTGCCGGGCACGCGGATCGAGGCTGGAATGGACCGGGGAAGCGCGCATGGAATCAACCCGTGAGACTGGTCCTTAGATAATGTCTGCACGCCGGCTTGGCAAGTCATTGGCCCACCTACCCGCGCATGCTAGCGTTGCGCGGCTCCGGATGCAGACCCCATGCTCAGACATCTCTCGATCAAGGATTTCGCCGTCGTACGCGGCACCGAACTGGAATTCGGCCCCGGCATGACCGTGGTGTCCGGCGAAACCGGCGCCGGCAAGTCGCTGATGGTGGACGCGCTCGGCTTCCTGTCCGGGCTGCGCGCCGACAGCGGCGTGGTCCGCCACGGCGCCGACCGCGCCGAACTGTCGGCCGAGTTCGTGCCCCCCGCCCAGGCGCGCGCCTGGCTGCGCGAGAACGAACTCGACGACGACGAACACTGCCAGCTGCGGCGGGTGATCCGCGCCGACGGCGGCTCCCGCGCCTGGATCAACGGCCGCCCGGTGACCCTGTCGCAACTGGCGGAGCTAGCCGGCCACCTGGTCGAGATCCATGGCCAGCACGAACACCAGGCCCTGCTCTCGCGCGGTAGCCAGCTCGGCCTGCTCGACGCCTACGCCCGCAACGAGGCCGAGCGCGCCGCGGTGCGCGCCGCCGCCGCCCGCTGGCAGGGCCTGCTCAGCGAGCGCGAGACCCTGCTGGCGCAGGGCGACGTCAGCGACCGCATCGGTTTCCTGCAGCACCAGCTGGCCGAGCTGCAGCGCGAGGACCTGGACCCGGCGGCGATCGCCGCCCTGGACGCCAACCATCGCCGCCAGGCCCACGCCGCCGCACTGATCGGTGCCTGCGAGGGCGCGGCGCAGCGGCTCAACGGCGACGAGGCGCCGGCGGTGCTGGACCTGTTGCAGCAGACCCGCCACGAACTCGGCAAGGTCGGCGAGTACGACCCGCGCCTGGCCGAGGTGCAGGCACTGATCGACAGCGCCGGCATCCAGCTGGAAGAAGCGCTGGCGCTGATCGACCGGGTCCGCGACGACCTGGATGCCGACCCGGCGCAGTTCGACGAGATGGAACGCAAACTCGGCCGCCTGCACGACCTGGCGCGCAAGCACCGGATCGGCGTGGACGCGCTGGCCGGCCACCGCGACGCCCTGCTCGCCGAAGTGGAGAGCCTGCGCGGCGCCGGCGAGCGGCTGGACGTGCTCGACGCCGAGATCGCCCAGGCCACCCAAGCCTGGCGCGACGCCGCGGCCGCCCTGACCGCCACCCGCGACCGCGGCGCGCAGGCGCTCTCGCACGACACCACCGCGCTGATCGGCGAACTGGGCATGGGCGGCGGGCGCTTCCTGATCCAGCTCGAGCCGCACGACACCGAACGGCCGGACCCGGCCGGCGCCGAGCGGGTCGAGTTCCTGGTCGCGGCCAACGCAGGGCAGCCGCCGCGCGCCCTGCGCAAGGTCGCTTCCGGCGGCGAACTGTCGCGCATCTCGCTGGCGATCGAGGTCGCCGCGCTGGGCCTGGACGCGGTGCCGACCATGGTCTTCGACGAAGTGGACTCGGGCATCGGCGGCGCCGTCGCCGACATCGTCGGCAAGAAGCTGCGCGCGCTCGGCGAGCAGCGCCAGGTGCTGTGCGTGACCCACCTGCCGCAGGTCGCCGCGCAGGGCCACGCCCACTACCGGGTCAGCAAGGCGCCGGTCGAGGGCATGACCCAGAGCTCGGTGGAACTGCTGGCCCCACGCCAGCGCGAGGAAGAACTGGCGCGGATGCTGGGCGGGGTCGAGGTCAGCAAGGAAGCCCGCGCCGCGGCCAAGCGCCTGCTGCTCAGCGCGGGCTGAGCGGCCGACGATCGGGCAGCGCCTGGCAGTGCAGCCCTGCCCAGGCGCCACAGGTCACTGAAAGCATCAAAGGCCCCTCTCCCACCGGGAGAGGGATTGGGGTGAGGGTTCGGCGCAGAGCCACCCGCTGACGTGATCCACGCGGCGCCCCCCGTACCCTCATCCGCCCCTGCGGGGCACCTTCTCCCGACGGGAGAAGGGAGAAGCCCTAGCCCCTCTCCCACCGGGAGAGGGGTTGGGGTGAGGGTTCGGCGCAGAGCGACCCGCTGACGTGATCCACGAGACGGCACCCGCACCCTCATCCGCCCCTGCGGGGCATCTTGTCCCGACGGGAGAAGGGAGAAGCCTTAGCCCCTCTCCCACCGGGAGAGGGGTTGGGGTGAGGGTTCGGCGCGGAGCCACCCGCTGACGTGATCCACGCGGCGACACCCGTACCCTCATCCGCCCCTGCGGGGCACCTTCTCCCGGTGGGAGAAGGGAGAAGCCTCACCCCTTCTTGCCGCTCGGCCGCTTGCTGCGCACGTACAGCACCAGCGAGTGCTCTTCCAGCTCGTAGCCGTGATCGGCGGCGATCTTGCGCTGCAATTCCTCGATCTCCGCGCTTTCGAACTCGATGATCTTGCCGGTGTCCACGTCCACCATGTGGTCGTGGTGGCCGCCGCGGTCCAGTTCGTACACCGCCTGGCCGCCCTCGAAGTTGTGCTTGAGCACCAGCCCGGCCGCCTCGAACTGGGTCAGCACCCGGTACACGGTGGCCAGGCCGATCTCGTCGCCGTGGTCCAGCAGCTGCCGGTAGATCTCCTCGGCGGTCATGTGGTGCCGCGCCGACTTCTGCTCCAGTAGCTCGAGGATGCGCATCCGGGGGTGCGTGACCTTCAGGCCGACTTTGCGCAGATCGTGGGATTCCATGGCGTCTCCGTTCATAGCTGGTTTATCGCCAGCTGCCTGGGAATGGGTCGCGGCGGTCGCCGGGAGTGTATCATCGACGTGATTTCATTCAGCCCTGTCCCCGATGCGCAATCTCCTGCTGGTCGCCGCTGTTGCCCTGTCCACCGCTGGCTGCGGCATCATTTACAAGCAGCCCATCTACCAGGGCAATCTGATCAAGCCGTCGGCCGTCGAACAGCTGAAGGTCGGACAGAGCAAGCAGCAGGTCAGCGCGCTGCTGGGCAGCCCCTCGATCCCGGATCCGTTCCATGCGCAGCGCTGGGACTACACCTCCACCGAGCGTGTCGATCGCGTTGGCCGTACCGAGATCAAGAACTTCGTCGTGTTCTTCGACAACGACATGGTTACCCGCTGGGAAGGCGATTATTTCCCGGACCAGGACGAAGAGCTGGCCAAGAACAGCGTGCGTCAGTTCGGCCGCAACCTGGCCAAGGACAAGAAGAAGCAGCGCCGCGGCGAATGAGCCGGCGGCCGCGTCGCGCCCCGCCGCTCAGCGCGGCTTGGCGCGGCGTCGCCTGGCGTCCTTCGGGTCGATCAGCAACGGCCTGAGCAGTTCCACCCGGTCGCCGTCCTGCAACAGCCGCGTCGGCGCGGCGACTTCGCCGTAGACCGCGCACGGCATCCCAGGCGTCGCCCCGGGCAACGCAGCGGCGGCCAGCGCATCGGCCACGGTCGCGCCTTCCGGCAGCTCCAGCCGCTGCGACACGAAGCGCTCCGGCCAGGCCAGCACCACCTCGACCTGCATGGCGGCTAGGCCTGTTCCCGGTCGGCCACGCGCACGAAGTCGTTGACCATGCGGTCGGCCAGGCTCTGGAAGCCCAGCGCCAGCGCCGGCCCCAGCAGGCGCGAGGCGGGTTCGAAGTCGAGCATCAGGCTGACCTTGCTGGCGTGCTCGTTGAAGCCCTGGAAGGTCCACTGCCCCTGCAGGCGCTTGAACGGACCGTCGCGCAGCTGCATATCGATGCGATCCGGGCGCTGCAGGCTGTTCTCGGTGGTGAACCAGGTGCGGAACGAGCCCAGCCCCAGGTCCAGCCGCGCCACCAGGACGCGGTCGTTCTGCTCGAGGATATGGGCCGCGTCGCACCAGGCGAACCGGCGCGGATAGGAGGCGACGTCGTTGACCAGATCGAACATGCGCGTTGCGGCGTGTTCGACCAGAGCGCTGCGGCGGATGATAGGCATTCGGGACGGGAAGTGGGACCAAGACGTTCGGGAGGCCCCGAATCGGAGACAATAGCAAGATGAGCAAGAAACCCGTCAAGGATAAAGCAAACGGCGCGACGGCCAACAAGACCATCGCCCTGAACAAACGCGCGCGCCACGAATACCACCTGGAGGACCGCTACGAGGCCGGCCTGGCCCTGCAGGGCTGGGAGGTGAAGTCGATCCGCGCCGGCCGCGCCAACATCGGCGAGAGCTATGCGTTCGTGCGCCAGGGCGAGCTGTTCCTGTTCGGCGCGCAGATCACCCCGTTGATCCAGGCCTCCACCCACGTGGTGGCCGACGACCGCCGCACACGCAAACTGCTGCTGCACCGGAACGAGATCGACAAACTGATCGGCCGCGTCGAACGCGACGGCTACACCCTCGTGCCCACCGCGATGTACTGGAGCAAGAACAAGATCAAGCTTGAGATCGCGCTGGCCAAGGGCAAGCAGGACCACGACAAGCGCAACGCGGCCAAGGACCGCGACTGGGCCCGCGACAAGCAGCGCATCATGCGCCGGCACAACAAGAATGCCTGAGAGGCTGGGAGTGGGGATTCGGGATTGGGGATTCGCAAGGGCGGGTTCCCTGCCCGCCGCAGCGTTCCTACCCACCTCGCCTTTCCCGTAGAAGCGACTTCAGCCGCGACGCGGTGACGGGATTGGTGATTGGGGAGTCGCAACCGCAGCTCCCATTCCCGCAAGCTCAGCCGTAAGTGCGGCGCCGTAACGCTGTGGCACAGCAGCCGCAAGAGCGCACCGCGGTGCATGGATGCCCTTGTGGGAGCGGCTTCAGCCGCGACGCGGTGAAGTCGGAATCTCGACGTGATTCGGTCGCACCGGCCGCAGAAGACGCGCAGCCCGTTTCATGCCCTCATCCGGAAACATCGGCAGTCATCCGTTGCGGCGAAAGCAGATTCCGACATGAAAGGCGATGCGGCCTCCGAACCTGTTTCGCCCCTCGATCCCCGCCCCCAATCACGGCCTCACCGCGTCGCGGCTGAAGCCGCTCCCACACGGGAGACCACGCTGCCCCAGGGAACCGCCGTTTGCGAATCCCAAATCCCGAATCCACGGCTTTTCAGCAGCCGAATGGCTGATCATCCCAGCCCAAGCGCCTCGCGGCTGAGACCGCACTAACGAAACGCCTACGTGACGCGGGGAGCCACTGTTGCGAATCCCCACTCCCGAATCCCCGGCTTTTCAGCAGCCGAATGGCTGATCATCCCCGGCCCACTCACGTCCCCCCAAGCATCCGCATCAGGCTCGGCAGCCCACTGCCCTGCATGTAGCGATCGCGCTGCAGGTCCAGGCACTGCGCCAGCAGCAGTTGCTTGACCCGATCCGGCGCACCGATGAACTCGCGGCGCACCGACAGGAACGCGGCGATCAGCCCGGACACATGCGCCGCGGCCATGCTGGTGCCGCTCATCTCCACCATCCAGGTGCCGGGATCCTCGAGCGCATAGCCGTGGTGCGCCGACAGGATCTTTTCGCCCGGCGCGACCAGATCCGGCTTGTAGCGGCCATCGGCGGTCGGGCCGCGCGAGGAGAAATACGAAATGCCGTAGCTGTGCGGGCTGCTCTTGTGCACCGAACCCACCGCCACCGATTCCTCCAGGTTGGCCGGGTCGCCGATGCTCAGGTCCAGGTTCAGCGGGTAGGCCTCGCCATCGCCCTGCATCAGCCAGGCCAGGCCGTCGTTGCCGGCCGCGATCACCACCACCACGCCCTGCCGCCACAGCCGGCGCAATTCGTTGCATAGCGGGGTGAAGCCGCAGCCGTAGCTCTCGGCGTCGAAGTAGCCACCCAGGCTCAGGTTGACCCCGTGCACCACCAGCTCGCCGGCGCGCTCGTTGAGCTCGGCCACCTGCTGCACGCCCTTGATGATCCACGAGTCGCGGCCGTTGCCGTCGTCGTCCAGCACCTTCAGCCCGTACAGCCGCGCCAGCGGCGCCATGCCGGCGAACTGCAGCGGCGCTGTGGCCGGCACGCCCGGCAGCGGCGCTTCGCACTGCCCGGCGATGATGCCGGCCACGTGGGTACCGTGACCATTGCCGTCGAGCGTGTCGAAGCCGGCCTCGCCCGGGCGCAACGCGCGCGGGCGTCCGCGCTGGGTGCAGTCCCATTGGGCAAGCACGGTCGCCGGTTGCCCGGCGGCATGGAAGTGCGGATGCGCAGCGGCGATGCCGCTGTCCAGCACCGCCCAGCCGATGCCGCTGCCCAACGCGCGGTAGGCCACCTGCGCCGCGTCCACCTGGATCGTGCTGCGCGACTGGTAGATCAGCGCGCGCTTGCCCGCATCGCGCCACAAACGCTTGAGGTTGAGGTCGCGATAGCGCTCGCGCAGGCTCTCGATCTCGAACCGGGTCAAGCGCGCCGAGACGTAGCGCTGCAGCGTGTCCTCCAGTTCGATCTGCGCATCCAGCGCCTCGCCGTGCAGGCCGGTGGAGGCCTCGGTGAGCGCGCGCAACGCGGCGATCAGCTCATGCTTGCGCTGCGCCGGATCGCCGGCCTCGGACAACCGCTCGAGTTCGATCAGCACCTCGTGGCGATAGTCCGGCGCACGCGCTTCCAACTGGTCGGACAAATCCTTGATCAACACCGGGTGTGCGATCGGCTGATCGAAGCCAACGCCCACCGCGCGCCGCACCTCGGCCCGCACGTCGGGGATGGACAGGTAGCCGGCGGCCGAGTGCGGGTTGTGTTGCCAATCCGGATTGATCTTCGACCCGGTGATATTGTGGAAGCGCCCGTCAGCATCGGCGATGTCGTCGCTGAGATCGGCGTCCAGGGCCACCGGGTCGCGCCGCTCGGCGACGTTGACCCAGCGCGCCACGCAGGGCGGGAACGGCAGCTTCGGGGTACCGGTCCACTCCTTGAACATGCTGCGCACCACAGGCAGCCCCAGCGGCGAGCCGAGCGTGAACAGCAGCGAGACCTCGCAGTCCTGCGGCTGCAACTCGCGCAGCACGTCGTAGGCGATCAGCGACCCCTGGCTGTGCGCGACGATCACGAATGGGCCGCCACCGGCGCGGATGCGCTGCAGCAGGCTCTCGCGCATCTGGGTGCGCCGCGCCGACACGAAGAAGAAGTCGTGCACGTCCTGCAGCAGCGCCGCGGAGATCAGCTTCAGCAGTGCGCGGTTGAGCACGTCGATCACGCCCTGCGCGTGCACGTCGGCGGCTGCAGCCGCCGGTGCCGGCACCGCCGCCTCCACCTCGTCCAGCACTTGGTGCAGCCGTGCGCGCTCGGCCTCGCTGGCGGCCAGCGTGTCGGCGAGCTGGCGCAGATCGGCCAGTTGCGGGGCCACGCCGAGCGCGCTCAGCATGCGTTGCTCGGCCTGGTTCAACACCGGGCCGCGGTCCTGATCCTGGCAATCGCCCGGCTCCGGCGACGGGTAGCGTTCGCGATTGACCCAATAGGCCATGCGCGTGCGCTCGCCCATCGCGCGGCCGAACAGCGCGCGATCCCATTGGCAACGCAACACCTCGGCCGGCGGTTTGTTGCCGATGCCATGGATGTAGACGACCGTGCGTGCCCGACCCTGCGCCAGCGAACCTTCGCCGGTGGCCTTGGGCCGCAGCGCGGTGCCCGGCGGTGGCGCGGCGGCGGGCGTCGCCGAGGCAGGCCTGCTGGCGCCGGGAGCCGCGGCGTTGGATCTGGACGGTGCTGCCAGCCTTGCCGATGCAGGTGCCTTCGTGGATGGAGCTGCCGATGCCGGCGGCGTCGTCTTCGCCGCCTTGGCAGCCCGCGTACCACCCGCTGGCGTCTTGCGCGCTGCCGCCATCGGCTTGGCGGCAGATCTCGCCGGCGCCTTGCCGGGGGTGGACGTCGAGGACGTGACGGATGCCTTGGGCGTACGCCCGCTGCTGCGGCCACGCGGCTGTCTGCTTGCCATTGCGCTGCTCCATGCCTGGGGGAATGCCTGGGGACGGCGGCGTGACAGGGCCGGCGTCGCAGTGAAGCCAGCTTAAGCGCGGCCTGTCTCAAGGCTTGTGACTGGCCTCCCCGATCCCTACACTGTGCAGGTCAGCGTTTGACGTTGTCCCCGGGGGTGCACTGGTTTCGACGGGGGTTGCAAAATCGCTTGGCGCATGCCGAGGGGGCAGCTTTCCTCGTAAATCCAGCCGCAAACTTATAGTTGCCAACGACGACAACTACGCACTGGCCGCTTAAGGCCTAGCCCCGAAATCGCTTGTGTCCGTGCTCGCGACGTAGGGTCATTATCACGGAATCGCCGGTGGTGGCTGCCTGTCAGCCATTGGCTAAATCAAGCAGGCTGGTCCCGGGATGCGCTTCGCACATCGTGCTGTTCCGGGGCGAGATCCAACGATGAGCTAAGCATGTAGTGCCGGGGATGGAGTGCCTTCGGACGGCGGTTCGATTCCGCCCACCTCCACCATCCAAGCGTCCACGGACGTGCAAACGAAGCTGGAATCCCGATCGCATCGAGGCTTCCGGCTTTTTTTGTGCCTGATGGTGGCCACAACCACGTGTCGCAACCAACAGGATGTCGCCGCGCCTGCCCACGCTGGCCAGCCACATCGCGCAGCCGCGTGCCATGATCGGAAGTCTTGGTCGCAAAGGCCCACCGACCTGCCTTGCAGACAGGCACCGCGACCACTTCACCGGGGATGATCATGAAACGCATGCTGTTCGCGCCCATGCTGTGGATGGTGCTGGCCGGTACCGCGCACGCTGGCGAACCCGAGTTCGTGCAGGTGTCGCCAGGCGTGTGGATGGTGACGATCAAGAATCACGCAGGCGTCTTCGCCAGCGCAGCCACCACCAAGCGCAAGGCACTCCTGGCCGCCAACGCCTTTGCCGCCGCCAAGGACATGCAGGCGGTGCCAGTGGCGATGGAATCGATGGATGCCGGCGGACCAGGCCAGTGGCCGTATGTCGAGTATCAGTTCCGCCTGGTTCCGCACGGATCGAACGAAACCGTCGGACTGCAGCCGCGGGCCGACATGCAGATCGAGGTGAACGAGCGCGTTCCCTCGCTCGCCACGACCGGTACGCCTACGCCCGCACCTAGCGCACCGCCCGATCTGTACGCCGAGCTGCTGAAGCTGGACGACCTGCGGAAGAAAGGCCTGCTCACCGAGGCCGAGTTCCAGGCGCAGAAGACCAAGCTGCTGTCGCGCTAGCCGCATCGCAGACGGCACTCACGCATTGTTTCGCAATCAAAAAAGCACCGGCAGGCCATTGGGCCTGCCGGTGCGTAAGAAAGTGGTCCAGCCGCGGATGCCTGCATCCTTGAAGCAGCCCCAGGCATCGCCCCGGCCGCACAGCTGGTAGGCGCATCATGCGTGGGCGCCCGTTACGCCGGCGTCCTTGAGGCGTTGCGAAATGATGTCGGCGGCGTCGACGGCGTGCGACGAGACCCCCACACCCATCCAGCGATCGCCACGATCGCGTTACGGCGATGAGGGCGATTGCGCATTGCGGTAACGAACAGACATGCCCGTCACCACCAGCCTGTACGGTGATGAGCCCTCCACGCTTCGGACATCGCCATGCCATTGACCCAGGAACAACTGCGCATCCTGCAGGACATCCATGCCACCACCCCGGTCAGCGAAGCCGAGGCGACCTGGGCGGTGCGCGAGGACTACGCGGCGCAGGGCGAGGACGGCGATCTGGCGCTCAGCCAGAAGGGGTTGAAGGCCATCGACGGCAGCGAAGCGTAACCCGCCTCCTGGTCGGCACGTCTTGCGGATCCCATCATGCCGGTGACGGTCGCGCTGCAGAGATAGCTCGTTCGGTCGGCGCTGCGTTCATCTGCACACTGCGCCGCCCCCACGCGACCACAGTACGGTCGCCGGCTAGCGCCCCCGCGTCGCCCGTCCCCTCATCTGGCGCTGCGCGCCACCACCTCCCACAGGGAGAGGATCAGGCGCGAGCGCCCTTGCATCAGCGCCGCCCTACATGCCGCCAAACAACGTTTGCCGCGTGACGCAGGTTGATCGGCGCGACGCCGATCCCTCCGCCAATGCGACGTCGTCGTGATGCCGTGCGTGTCGGCAATCCCGCTGCGTCGCGGTCAGCTTCGGGATATCGACCACAAAAGAATCTCAGGCATGGAACTTGCCTCTGCCACCGCAACGCCTCTTCGCCAGCCTGATGTCGCCATGCTCGTTGCCCGCCCTCGCCAGCCCGCCTGCAATGACCGCGCGCCGCTCCGGAGCCCAGCCCCGTGAGCGCCGGTTTGACCCTGCGTCGGCACTTCCGGCTCGGCATCATCAAGACACTCGGTCCATCCACGGCCGGGGTGCTGCTGCTGTTCGCGGTCTATCAGATGGCGATCGGCGCGCCATGGACCGCGCTGGCCGGCGCCGCGC
The DNA here is from genome assembly GCF_009192885.1 of Xanthomonas sp. LMG 12462. NCBI lineage: Bacteria > Pseudomonadati > Pseudomonadota > Gammaproteobacteria > Lysobacterales > Lysobacteraceae > Xanthomonas > Xanthomonas sp. LMG 12462. The sequence continues at coordinate 61,939 of NZ_NMPP01000003.1, forward strand.
TGGCCGGCCTGGCCGCGCTGGCCACCTGGCTGGCGCTGCACCGCGGCGACGGCCGCATGGATCCGCTGCTGTCGCTGAGTTGGTTGCTGGGCAGCGCCCTGGCCTGCCATGCACTGCGCCACGCCGCGGTGCCGTGGCTGTACCTGGTGATGATGAGCAATTTCTTCGTGGTGACGCGCCATGTCGCGCTGGCCTGCAATGCCACGCTGATCGCGGTGCTGCTGGTGGTGACCCCGAGCGCCCTGGGTGCCGAGCACTTCTTCTCGATGATATCGGTGTCGTTGCTGATCACCGGGCTGGGCTACATGCTGGCGTTGCGGGTGGAAGGCGATCGCGTGCAGCTGGAACAACTGGCGTCGCACGATTCGCTGACCGGGCTGCCGAACCGCCGCATGCTCGAGCGCAGCCTGTCGCAACGGGTGGCCGATCCGCGTCGTGCGACTCGCCGGCATGGGCTGATCGTGCTCGACATCGATCACTTCAAGGAGGTCAACGACCTCTACGGCCATGCCGAGGGCGACCGGGTGCTGGCCGAGTTGGCCGCGCTGTTGCGCGCGCAGGTACGTGCGCCGGACGAGGTATTCCGGTTCGGTGGCGAGGAGTTCGTGGTGGTGGCACGGCTGCAGTCCGCGACCGAACTCTCCGCCTTCGCCAGGCGCCTGCACGATGCCACCCGCTCTGCGCTGCGCGGCCCCAACGGCACCATCACCGTGTCGCTGGGTGCGGCGATGCTGTGCGACGAGGTGCAGTGGCACGACTGGTTCTCGCGCGCAGACACCGCGCTGTACCAGGCCAAGAACAACGGCCGCGACCGTTATGTGATCGCCGAGGACGTGGCGCAGGACTGAGCGACCAGCACCCGCAGCGATCTGCCGCATGCCCGGCTGGTCTTCGGTCCGGTCGCCGTCACCAGGGCGGCGCTGATGACGGGAAGCATTCTGTGGGCATCGACTGTCATGCCGCGCGGAAGTGGAGTGCGTTCCGATGGCGCAATGCGTCGGGACTGAAGTCCCTCCCACAGTGCACACGGAGGGCTCGCCGCAAGCCATTGCGGGAGTCGCCTGCCATGCAGCCGCGTCGGGCTTCAGAGGGAACGCCCGGCGCGGCTGACGCCGCTCCTGCAGACAAACCAGGGATGCGGCCGGATGGCGGCGAGAGCACATGACGAGCGGTGCCGACCAGGCGCCGCGGTGCGAACGGTCGGCCCGCACCGCGGCAGGTGCAGCGCTCTGCTCAGCGCGCCTGCACCGCGGACGCCGCCACCGCGGTGGTCGCGACGTCCCGGCTGCCGGCCTCTGTGCCCGCGTCCTGCCCCCAACCACCAAGCGCCTTGTACACCCGCACCACGCCGATGTTCACCGCCGCTTCGGCGTCGGCCAGGGCCGCCTCGGCGGTCAGTTGCGTGCGCTGCGCATCGAGCAGGGTCAGGAAATCCTCCGAGCCTTCTCGATAGCGGATCTGCGCCAACGCTTCGGCCCGCTGCGCGGCCTGCGTCTGCTCGGCCACGATCGCCAGCCGCGCCTGTTCGTGGGCATAGGCGGTCAAGGCGTTCTCGGTGTCCTCCAGTGCGCCGAGCACGGCTTTCTCGTAGTCGGCTGCGGCGCCGTCGGCCTGCGCTTCGCTCGCGCGCAGGCGTGCCCGCACACTGCCCAGGTCGAACGCCGCCCACTGGATCGACGGGGTCAGCGACCAGGCCTTGCTGCGGCCGTGCAGCAAGGCGCCGGCATCGCCGGACAGGAAGCCGACGAAACCGGACAGGCTGATCCGCGGGAACAGGTCGGCGGTGGCCACGCCGACGCGCGCGGTCGCCGCCGCTAGACGGCGTTCGGCGATGCGCACGTCCGGACGCCGGCGCAGCAACTGCGTGGTATCGCCCAGCGGCAAGGCCCGTGCATAGGCAGGGGTCGGCTGCGGCGCCAGCAGCGCGTCGAGCGCGCCCGGCGGCTTGCCCAGCAGCACCGCCAGCCGGTGCCGCGCCTGTGCGGCATCGACTTCCAGCAGCGGGATGTCGGCCTCGATCGCCTTCAGCCGCGCGCGGCTGCTCTGCAGGTCCAGTTCGCTGCCGGCGCCCAGTCGCCAACGGGTCTCGGTCAGCCGCTGGGTGTCGCGCAGGTTGTCCAGCGTGGTCCGCGCCAGCGCGATGCGCTTCTGCGTGCCGCGCAGGGCGAAGTAGTTGCGTGCCACCTCCGCGGCCACAGTGACTTGGGCGTCGGCCAGGCCGGCCTGTTCGGCTTCCAGATTCGCACGCGCCGCTTCGCTGGCGCGGCGCTGGCGCCCGAACAGGTCTAGCTCCCAGCCGGCATCGAAGCCGAGCCGGTAGCTTTCGGTGAGCACGCGCGCGCCGCCGGCGTCCGCGTCCGGGGCCTTGCCGCGGGTATAGTCGCCGCCGGCGGTGACATGCGGCACCTGGTCCAGGCGCTGCTCGGCGAAGACCGCGCGCGCCTCGTGCACGCGCGCCAGGGCGAGGCGCAGGTCCAGGTTGGCGACCAGGCCGTCGTGCACCAGCTGTTCCAGCACCGGGTCGTCGAACTGCGCCCACCAGGATGCGACCGGCGAGTCGGTCGCGAACACCGGCGACGCGGCGCCCTGCAGGGTCACCGGCGGCTGCGCCGGTGCGCGGTAGTCGGGGCCGACGCTGGCGCAGGCGCTGAGCAGCGCCAGCGCCAGTGCGCCGAAGACGGGACGGATCACCATGGCAGCACCTGTCCGACATGGGTGTAGCTGCCGGTGGGGCCGTCGGCGTCGAGCAACGCCATCATCACGCTGCTGCGCGCGCCGTCGGCCACTTCCAGCTCGCCCTCGCCCGCGTTCATGTCGGTCTTCACGTAGCCGGGGTGGATGGTGTTGACCTTGATCGGGGTCTCGCGCAGTTCGTAGGCCAACTGGATGGTCCAGGCATTCACCGCGCTCTTGGACACGTTGTAGGCCGGCACCTTGAAGTCGTAGATCGGCGACCCGGGCTGGCTGTGCAGGGCGAGCGAACCGAGCACGCTGGAGACGTTGACGATGCGCGCGGCCGGCGCCTCGCGCAGCAGCGGCAGGAACCCCTGGGTGACCGCGATCAGGCCGAACAGGTTGGTGTCGAAGGTCTCGCGCCAGGTCTCCAGGCTCTGCTGCGACACGCTCAGGCGCGGGTCGTCGCGCAGGATGCCGGCGTTGTTGACCAGGATGTCCAGCCGCCCATGGCGTGCGCGCACCGTCTCCACCGCGGCGGCGATGCTGGCGGCGTCGGTGACGTCCAGGGTCAGCGGCTCCACCGGCAGGCCCTCGCCCTGCAGTTCCAGGGCCGCGGCGCTGGCGCGGGTGGCGTCGCGCCCGGCCAGCAGGGTGTGCACGCCGGCTTCGGCCAGCTGCCGCACGGTGTGCAGGCCGATGCCGCGGGTGGCGCCGGTGACCAGGGCGATCTTGTGTGCTGCGCTCATTGCGAAACTCCTGAGAAGGATGGGAAAAGGATCAGCCGTGCGCCGGCGCGTCGGCGTGGGCCGGCGCATGCGAGACCAGCGGCCGCCCGGCCAGCTTGCGCAGGGCGACATAGAACACGGGGGTGAGGAACAGACCGAACAGGGTCACGCCCAGCATGCCGGCGAACACGGTGATGCCGGTGGCAGAGCGCACTTCCGCGCCCGCGCCATGCGAGAACACCAGCGGCACCGTGCCGGCGATGAAGGCGATGGAGGTCATCACGATCGGGCGCAGGCGCAGGCGGCAGGCCTGCAGCGCAGATTCGACGATGCCCTTGCCCTGCAGTTCCAGTTCGCGGGCGAACTCGACGATCAGGATCGCGTTCTTGCACGCCAGGCCCATCAGCACCACCAGACCCACCTGCACGAACACGTTGTTGTCGCCGCCGCTCAGCCACACCCCGAACAGCGCCGACAGCAGGGTCATCGGCACGATCAGGATCACCGCCAGCGGCAGCGTCCAGCTCTCGTACAGCGCCGCCAGCACCAGGAACGCCAGCAGCACCGCCAGCGGGAACACCACCAGCGCCGCATTGCCCTGGGTGGCCTGCTGGTAGCTCAGGTCGGTCCACTCGATCTCCATGCCGTTGGGCAGCACCTGCTTGGCGATCTGGGTGATCTTGGCCATCGCCTCGGCCGAGGACAGCGAGCGCGCATCCGCTTCGCCGGCCAGGTCGGCGGCCGGATAGCCGTTGTAGCGCAGCACCGGGTCCGGGCCGTAGGTCTGCTTGATCGTCACCATCGAGCCGATCGGCACCATCTCGCCGTTGGCGTTGCGGGTGCGCAGCCGGGCGATGTCCTCCACGCTCTCGCGGAACGGCGCATCGGCCTGGGCGATCACCTGCCAGGTGCGGCCGAACTGGTTGAAGTCGTTGACGTAGGTCGAGCCTAGGTAGGTCTGCAAGGTGTCGAACAGATCGGTCAGGGCCACGCCCTGGGCCTTGGCCTTGACCCGGTCGACCTCGGCATCGAGCTGCGGCACGTTGGCCTGGTAGGTGCCGATCGGGAAGCTCATGCCCGGGGTCTGCGCCACCGCGCCCTGCATGGTGCTGACCGCGTTCTGCAGCGCGCCGTAGCCGAGGTTGGCACGGTCCTCGATGAACAACTGGTAGCCGTTGCCGTTGCCCAGGCCGAGGATCGGCGGCGGCATGAAGGCGAACGACATGCCCTCGCCCAGCTGCGAGATGCGCTGGTTGATCTCGGCATTGATCTCCAATGCGCTGCGGTGGCGCTCGGCGAACGGCTTCAGCGGCAGGAACACCACGCCGGTGTTGGGCGTGTTGGTGAACTGCAGCGCGTTGAGGCCCGGGAACGAGATCGCATGGGCCACGCCGTCGGTCTGCATGGCGATGGTGGCGACCTTGCGCAGCATCGCGTCGGTGCGCTCGATCGAGGCGCCCTCCGGCAGCTTGACGCCGGCGATCAGGTACATCTTGTCCTGGGTCGGGATGAAGCCGCCCGGTACCGCCTTGAACATCAGCCCGGTGACCAGCAGCAGCGCCACGTACACCGCGAACACCGCGCCGCGGCGGCCGAGGATGCGCGACACCGCGCCCTGGTAGCGGTCGGAGCTGCGGTGGAAGAAGCGGTTGAACGGGCGGAACAGCCAGCCGCCGAACAGCCGCTCCATGCCGCGCGACAGGCGGTCCTTGGGCGCGTCGTGGCCTTGCAGCAGGCGCGCGGCCAGCGCCGGCGACAGGGTCAGCGAGTTGATCGCCGAGATCACCGTGGAGATGGCGATGGTCACCGCGAACTGCTTGTAGAACTGCCCGGTGACCCCGGACAGGAACGCCATCGGCACGAACACCGCGCACAGCACCAGCGCGATCGCGATGATCGGGCCGGACACCTCGCGCATCGCCTGGTGGGCGGCCGCCAGCGGGGTCAGCCCCTCTTCGATGTTGCGCTCCACGTTCTCCACCACCACGATCGCATCGTCGACCACGATGCCGATCGCCAGCACCAGCCCGAACAGGGTCAGCGTGTTGATCGAGAAGCCCAGCAGGTACAGCGCGGCGAAGGTGCCGACCACCGACACCGGCACCGCGATCAGCGGAATGATCGAGGCGCGCCAGGTCTGCAGGAACAGGATCACCACCAGCACCACCAGCAGCACCGCCTCCAGCAGGGTGTGGACCACCGCGCTGATCGAGTCGCGCACGAAGATGGTGGTGTCGTACACCGCCTCGTACTTCACGTCGTCCGGGAACTGCTTGGTCAGTTCGTCCATCTTGGCGATGACCTGGTCGCGGATCTGCAGCGCATTGGCGCCCGGCGCCTGGAAGATGCCGATGCCGACCGCGTTCTTGCCGTCCAGCTGCGCGCGCAGGGTGTAGTCGCCGGCGCCCAGTTGCAGGCGGGCGACGTCGGACAGGCGCACGGGCTGGCCGTCGGCGCCGACCTTGAGCACGATGTCGCCGAACTCCTGTTCGGTGCGCAGGCGGCCCTGCGCGTTGATCAGGGTCAGGAACTTGCTCTCCGGCATCGGCTCGGCGCCGAGCTGGCCGGCGGAGACCTGCACGTTCTGCTCGCGCATCGCCGCGACCACGTCGCTGGCGGTGAGCCCGCGTGCGGCCACCCGCTCCGGGTCCAGCCACGCGCGCATCGCGTAGTCGCCGCCGCCGAACACCTGCGCGTCGCCCACGCCCTGGATCCGTGCCAGCGCGTCCTTGACGTGCAGGCGCGCGTAGTTGCGCAGATACAGGGTGTCGTACTTGCCCTTGGGCGAGGTCAGGTGCACCACCATCAGGAAGGTCGGCGACTGCTTCTGCGTGGTCACGCCCTGCCGGCGCACGTCCTCGGGCAGGCGCGCCTGCGCCTGCGCCACGCGGTTCTGCACCTTGACCGCGGCATCGTCCGGATCGGTGCCCGGGCGGAAGGTCACGGTCATCTGCAGCACGCCGTCGGAGCCGGCGACCGACTTGATGTACATCATGTTCTCGACGCCGTTGATCGCCTCTTCCAGCGGTGTGGCGACGGTCTCGGCGATGACCTTGGGGTTGGCGCCGGGATACACCGTGCGCACCACCACCGAAGGCGGCACCACGTCCGGGTATTCGCCGATGGGCAGCAGCGGGATGGCGATCAGGCCCGCGGCGAAGATGACGATCGACAGCACGGCGGCGAAGATCGGCCGGTCGATGAAGAATCTGGAAAAGTCCATGGGTGGTGGTCCTGGAAACGGATGAAACGGGGGGCCAGGCGCGGACGCAGGCATGCCGGTGGCGACGCCGGGCCATCGCGGGCCCGGCGGGGCGCGGCCGGCAGGTGATGACCCGGCCGGTGCTGCGTCGGCGCCCGCGACTCAGTCGAGGGCGACGGCCTGGCGCGGTGCGGCAGGAGACGCGGTCTGCGCGATCGGCTTGGCCTGCACCGGCATGCCGGGCATGAACACCTTCTGCACGCCGTCGACGATGACCTTGTCGCCGGCGGACAAGCCGCTTTGCACGATGCGCAGGCCGTCGGCGCTGCGGCCGAGCTGCACGTCGCGCCGCTGCGCCTTGCCGTCCTTGTCGACCACGTAGACGTACTTGCGGTCCTGGTCGGTGAGCACCGCGCGGTCGTCGATCAGCACCGCGTCGAAGCGACCGCTGCCGAGCAGCCGCACCCGCGCGAACAGGCCGGGGGTGAAGCGGCGATCGGCGTTGTCCAACAACGCGCGCACGTGGATGGTGCCGGTGCTGCGCACCAGCTGGTTGTCGAGGAAATCGACCTTGCCGGCATGCGGATAGCCGTCCTCGCCGACCAGGCCGACCTGCACCGGCAGGCTGCCGTCGCGCTCGCTCGGGCGCTGGCCGTCGCGCGCCATCTGCGCATAGCGCAGGAAGGTGCCTTCGTCGGCGTCGAAGTACACATGCACCTTGTCCAGCGACACCAGCGTGGTCAGCACGCTGGCGCTGTCGCCGGCGCTGACCAGGTTGCCGGCGGTGACCATCGCGCGGCCGGCGCGGCCGGCGATCGGCGCGCGCACCTGGGTCCATTCCAGGTTCAAGCGTGCGCTGTCCACCGCCGCCTGCGCGGCCAGCACGTCGGCCTGTGCCTGCTCGGCCGCGGCGCGCCGCTGTTCCCAGCTTTCGGTGGAGATGGCCTGCTGTTCGGACAGGGTCTTGGCGCGCGCGGCCTCGCTGGCGCTGAGCTTGGCCTGGGTGCGTGCGCGCGCCAGATCGGCCTCGGCGCGGGCCAGGTCGGCGCGGTAGCTGCGCGCGTCGATGGTGAACAGCACATCGCCCTTCTTCACCTCCTGCCCTTCGACGTAGTTGACCTTGTCGATGTAGCCGGACACGCGCGGGCGCAGGTCGACGTGCTCCACGGCCTCGACGCGGCCGCTGAACTCGTCCCACTGACTGATCTGCTTCTGCAGCGCGGGCGCCACGCCCACGCTCGGCGGCGGCGGCGCGCCCTGTTCGTTGGCCTTGCCGCCGCAGGCGGCGAGCGTGGCGACCAGCAGCGCCACCGCCAGCGGGCGCAAGGCGCCCGGCAGCAGGCGCGACGGCATCGGAATCGGATTCATGGAGAGACCTCGTGGGTGGAGAAGGAAAACGGCAAGGGGGTGAGCAAGGCGCTGCGCGGCTGGGCAAAGTGGCGGCGGTCGATCTCGACCAGGGCGCGGTCCGGCCGCTGCGCATCGGCAAGCAGCTGAACCACGGCGCGGCCGACGCCGAGGGTGGTGAACCACTCCGGGCAGTCGCCGATGGCGTCGTCGCTGCGGCACACCGGGGCGGACAGCGACAGCAGATGCACGTGCACGCCGAGCGGCTTGGCTTCCTCGTGCAGCACCTGGGCGAGCATGCGGATCGCGGAGGCCGCCACCGAACTGTCGCCATGCCCGGACCAGGCACGCAGCGCGCAGGGACTGCCCAGCAGCACGTAACGGGCGCCGCGCTCGTGCTGCGCCAGCAGCGGCAGCAGATGCCGGGCGGCAGCCAGGTGCGGCAGCAGGTCCGCATCCAGGCGCCGGCGCAGCGCCCCCAGCGGTCGCTCCAGCAGGCGCCCGGGGCGCAGCGGGCTGCCCAGGGCGGCGACCACCGCGGCCAGCGGCCGCGGCCGCTGCGCGATCTCGGCGACCAGGGCCGCGGCGGCCGCGTCGGTGCCGACCGAACCGCTCAGCACGTCCAGCCCGGGTTCGTCGCGGTGGCGATCGCGCAGCGCGGTCAGGCGGGCGCGGTCGCGCGCCACCGCCAGCACCGGGCTGCCCGCCTCCAGCAACGCCTGGACCACCCCCTGCCCGACCGTGCCGCTGCCGCCGAGGACCAGGACTTCGGGGGCCAACATCCCGCTCACGGGACTTTTCCTCCCACGGACGGGACAATCGCGATTCGCCCAAGCCGGTCGGTGCCGGACGCGCCCAGGCGCAGGCTGCTGCCGCCCTGCCGCCGCGGCGGCGGCGTGAACTCGCGAAACGCCCTCGGGTAAAGGGATTGCGCCGTCGCCACCGGCGCGGAACGGCGCCGCGGCTGGCGATCGGGGCAGGCGAAAAACTGGAACAGCGTGCGCATCGACATGGGCAAAGACCGTCGGTGATGGCGAATGCGGACAAATTAGGCGCCAAAGCCGCACTTGATTAGTCCGAATTAAGGGGAATAATCGTCCCGCTATCGGTCCAATCGTCTCCACCTCAAGGAACCGCCATGAGCCACGATCTGAACGACACCCTGATCTTCGTCAAGGTGGTCGAGCAAGGCAGCTTCATCGCCGCGGCCAATGCCCTCGGCCTGCCCAAGACCACCGTCAGCCGCAAGGTGCAGGACCTGGAGGCGCGGCTGGGCGCGCGCCTGCTGCACCGGACCACGCGCCGGCTCGGGCTGACCGAGGCCGGCGCGGTCTACCACGAGCATTGCCAGCGCATCGCCCGCGAACTGGAGGAAGCCGAGAGCGCGGTGGGCCAGCTGCAGGCCGGCCCGCGCGGCTGGCTGCGCTTCAGCGTGCCCTATTCGGCCGGCATCTCGTGGGTGGCGCCGATCCTGGGCGAATTCCACCGCCAGCACCCGGAAGTGCGCCTGGAGATGATCATGACCAGCGACAAGGTCGACCCGATCGCCGAAGGCGTGGACGTGGCCCTGCACATGGGCACGCTGCCGGATTCGACCATGGTCGCGCGCAAGCTCGCCACCTTCCGCACCCAGGTCTTCGCCAGTCCCTACTACATCGAGCGGCATGGCGAACCGCTGCATCCGGACGACCTGCAGCACCACCGCACGCTGGCGCTGAGCAACGGCCGCGGCGGCGGCACCCGGCTGTGCTGGCCGCTGCGCAACGGCAAGCAGAGCGGCGAATTCCTGGTCCAGCCGATCCTGCTGGCCAACGATTCGGCGGCGCTGATCGGCGGCCTGGTCTGCGGCGAAGGCCTGGTGTTGGCCAGCGATGCGACGATCAAGCCGCTGATCGAGGCCGGCAAGGCGCGGCGCGTGCTCGGCGGCTGGGTCGGGCCGGACCTGGATTTCAACGCGGTGTTCCCGGGTGGGCGCATGCTCTCGCCGAAGGTGCGCGCCTTCGTCGACTTCCTGGTCGACAAGCTCAACTTCGACGTCAGCTACATGATGGCGCAGTGCCCGGCCAAGCTGGCCACACAGCAGGCCGAGGACGGCGCCGAGTTCACCCTGTGCAGCGGCGTGGCGATGAACACGCAGTCGCTGGCCAGCTTGCCGCGCGTGGCCGCCGCGCCGGTGCCGGCGGACGCGGCGCTGGAGACGGAAGCCGAGGACGAAGAGGACGCGGCGCTGGTCTGAGCCGCGCCGCGCACAACGCGTCCCAGCAGCAGCGCAGAAACGCGAACGGGCCGCAGTGCGGCCCGTTCGTCGTTGCGGTCGGCGGATCGGTCAGCCGGCCGAGGCGCGCAGCGGCACCACGCGGATCTCCACGCGGCGGTTCTGCGCACGACCGGCCTCGGTGCTGTTGTCGGCGATCGGGTACTTCTTGCCCGCGCCCAGGGTCTGGATGCGCTCGGGCTGCACGCCCTGCGCGGTCAGGTAGGCGGCCACCGAGGACGCGCGCTGTTCGGACAGGCGCTGGTTGACCGCATCGCTGCCGATGCTGTCGGTGTGCCCGACCACCTCGATCATGGTCTGGTTGTATTCGCCCAGGGTCTGGGCCACGCCGTTGAGCGCCGAATAGAACTGCGGCTTGAGCGTGGACTGGTTGAAGTCGAAGGTGATGCCGTCGGGCAGGTTGAGGGTGATGTTGTCGCCGTCGCGGCGCACGTCGATGCCGGTGTTGGCGGTGCGCTCGCGCAGCGCGCGCTCCTGCCGATCCTGGTAGTTGCCGATCGCCGCGCCGCTGAGCGCGCCGATGCCGGCGCCGATCATCGCGTGCTGGCGGCGCTCGGTGGCGCTGCTGCCGCTGAGCAGGCCGGCGGCGACGCCGACCGCGGTGCCGATCAGCGCGCCGCGGCCGGTGCGGTTCTGCTGCTCGGTGGGATTGCCGTACTGATCGCGCTGCACGTAGGAGCCGCCGGTGGCGCAGGCGGACAGCACCAGCGCACTGGCCAGGGCCACGGACACGCCGCGAAGGGTGGTCGTTTTCATCATGTTCTCTCCGAACCTGGTTTGACGTGGCCGCAGCATAAACACGGCCACGCGAGGCGCGGATGAACGCAGCCCAGCGCGCGATGCGCCCGGTTCAGGAAGACGGCAGCAGGTCTTCGGCGTCGGCCGCGCGCAGCGGCTGCTCCCAATCGCCCATCAGCGCCAGGTACAGCAGCTTTTCGAATTCGGCGCCGACCCGGCGCATCACCGCGTCCGGATCGGGAATCAGCCGCGCATCGCCGATCAGGCCGAAATGCACGCGGTGGTTGTAGCTCATGATCGACACGCCGACGCCGATGGAGCCGGTCTGCGGCACCCAAAACATCATCTCGCGCACGCGGCTGCCGGCCAGGTACAGCGGCTGCTGCGGACCCGGCACGTTGGTCGCCACGGTGGTGGCCTTGCGGCTGAACAGGTCCAGCGCCGCCGACTGCAGCGCCGCCGGCGCCATGCCCACCGCCGCCAGCAGGCCGAACACCACCATCGCCTGCCGCGACTGCTTGAGCTGCTGCATCGACTCGGCCACGCACTGCAGGCGCCGCACCGGGTTGGCCTCGCCCACCGGCAGGTCCAGGAACACCAGGCCGAAGTGGTTGCCGAGCTTGCGCGCGTGCTCCAGCGGGCGCAGGTTGACCGGCACGGTGGCGCGCAGGGTCACCCCGTCCAGGCGTTCGCCGCGTTCGAGCATGTAGTCGCGCAAGGCGCCGGCCATGGTCGCCATCAGCACGTCGTTGACCGTGCAGTCGCAGGCGCGGCCCACCGCCTTGACCTCGTCCAGGTCCAGCGGCTCGGCCCAGGCCACGCGCTTGCTGACGCCGAGGCGGCCGCGCAGCAGCGTCGGCGGATCGTCGGCCAGCAGCAGCGCATTGACCAGTTCGCGGCCGATCAGCCCGCCTTCGCGCGCCAGCATCTGCGGCAGGTTCGGGTCCTGCGCCATCGCCCGGCCCTTGTCGAGCATGCGCCCGCCGAGCTTGAGGTAGCGGTCCACCGCGCCGACCCGGCGCACCACCTCCTTGCCGTCGTCCTTGAGCCAGGCGCGCCCGAGCTGCGCCGACGGCTCCGGGGTGCGCTGGGTATCGGTCAGCGACAGCAGCACCTGCACCAGCGCGATGCCGTCGGCATAGCTGTGGTGGATGCGCGCCACCAGCGCCGAGCCGCCTTCGTAGCGTTCGATCAGGTGGAACTGCCACAGAGGCTTGGTCTTGTCCAAGGGCGTGGAGGCCATCTGCCCGGCGAAGCGCTCCAGCGCCTTCTTCTGCCCGCGCCCGGGCAAGGCCGATAGGCGCACGTGCCAGTCCAGATCGAAATCGTCGTCGCGCTGCCAGTAGGCGCCGGTGGCGGTCTCCACCGGCTTCTGCAGGAACCGCGGGAAGGCCAGGAAGCGCTTGCGCACCAGTTGCTTGAGCGCGGGCAGGGTCAGCGGCTCGTCGAACATCAGCACGCCGGTGATCATCATCGGATTGGTCGGCCGGTCCATCCGCAACCAGGCGGTGTCCACGCGCGACATCGGTTCGCGCTGCGGCTTGCGGCGAGCTGAGCTGGTGGCCATGCGGGCTCCTGTCCGAGCCCGGAGTGAATCATGGCCCCGCGAAGGGCGTCAATCGCGCCTGCGACCGTGCTGCGCCGCGCAACACGGCGCAGTGCTCAGCCGGCGGCGGTCTCGCGATAGGCGGCCAGCGCCGCATCGCGGCCTGCGGCCAGGTCCACGATCGGCTGCCGCGGATACTGCGGGGCGGCGTGCGCCAGCCGCTGCGGCGCCTGCCAGGGCGCAAAGCGGTCGGCCACCGGCAGCGCCGCCAGTTCCGGCACCCAACGCGCGATGTACTCGCCCTTCGGATCGAACTTCTGCGCCTGCGTCACCGGGTTGAACACGCGGAAATACGGCGCGGCATCGGCGCCGGTGCCGGCCACCCACTGCCAGCCCAGTGTGTTGTTGGCCAGGTCGGCATCGACCAGGGTGTCCCAGAACCAGCGCGCGCCTTCGGACCAATGCACGCGCAGATGCTTGCACAGGTAGCTGGCGACGATCATGCGCACGCGGTTGTGCATCCAGCCGGTGTGCCACAGCTCGCGCAGGCCGGCATCGACGATCGGCACCCCAGTGCGGCCGCGCTGCCAGGCATGCAACTGCGCGGGATCGGGCGTGGCCCAGCGGAAGCGCTCGAACCGCGGGTTGAGGTTGCGCTCGGGCGTGTCGGGGAAATGGTGCAGCAGGTGATGGGCGAAATCGCGCCAGCCGAGCTGGCGGATGTAGCCGTCGATCGCCGCGGCGGTGGCGGCGCGGCGCTGCCGTTCCAGCGTCGCGACGATGCGCCATGGCGCGATCTCGCCGAAATGCAGGTGCGGCGACAGCCGCGAGGTGCCGACCTGGTCCGGGCGGTCGCGGCCATCGAGATAGTCGCGCAGCGCGCCGTCGACGAACACGTCCAGCGCCTCGTGTGCGCCCGCCTCGCCCGGCTGCCAGACCTCCCAGAAGCCGCGATCCCAGTCCAGCGCCGGCGCCAGGCCGAGTCGTTGCAGCGGCAGGCTGTCCAGATCCCTGGGCGGCGCTGGCAGCGTCTTCGGCGCGGCCTGCAACGCGGGCACCTGCCAATGGCTCAAGGCGCTGCGCCAGAACGGGGTGAACACCTTGTACGGGCCGCCCTGCTGCGTCGCCAGTTGCCAGGGTTCGAACAGCAGCGCGCTGTTGTGGCTGCGCACCTCCAGGCCCTGCTCGCGCAGTTCGCGCTTGAGCCGCGCATCGCGCGGTTGCGTGGCCGGCTCGTAGCGGCGGTTCCAGTACACCGCAACCGCGCCGCAGTCGGCGATCACCTGGCGCAGGGCGGTCTCGGCCGGGCCCTGGCGCAGGAACAGGCGCGAACCGCGCGCACGCAGTTGCGCGTCCAGCGCGGCCAGCGATCGCTGCAGCCAACTACGCGAAGCCGCGCCGGCGGCCCATGCGCCCTCGTCTTCCGGGCTGTGCAGATACACCGGCACCGGCGTATGCCCGGCATCCAAAGCGGCCTGCAAGGCAGGTTGATCGTGCAGGCGCAGGTCGCGCCGGAACCAGACGATGGCGTAGCTCATGCGAAGGGACGCAGCGAAGGACGCGCCATGATACGGATCGGGTGCAGCGGCCAGGTGAGCATGCGGCGCGAGTCGCACATGCTTCGACACCGCCGATCCTGGCGCAGCAAGTGTCGCGCTGGCCGGATTTCGTAGACATCGCCGCGCGCCGCGCACGCGCGCCTCGTCCGCCCTGCTATAACGCCGTGGCGGGCGCCGTCAGGTCGAAACGGCGCCGCGACCGCTGCTGATGGATGACGTTCCGGGGAAGGACGTCATCCGTGCTTTCGCTGCACCGCGCGCGACACGGCCACGGCCGTCTCGCGCGCACGGGGAACATCCGCCATCGCTTCTGCGACCTCACGACCACCACGGCCGGCGAGCGCGGCTGCGTGCGCCCCGAACCGCCCGCGCCCGGACCTGCATCGACAGGGCCGCGACGCGCTGCGGGCAGCCAACGGCGCAGCACGGTCATGCCCATCGCAGACATCCGCAAGACTCTCAGGAGAGCAAGATCCATGGACAAGCGCATCGCAAAAGTCGCCCTCACCCTCGCACTGAGCCTCGCCGCCCCGCTGGCGATGGCCTGCACCGCCGAACCCATCCAGCTACAGAACGAGGTCAGCCTCGACAACGGTATCGAGTGCGGCGGCGGCGGTGGCGGCGGCGGCAGCACGCCGGTCTACACGCTGCAGGGCGTGATCCAGAACCAGGGTTACGAGTCCGACGGACGTCCGGCCGGCGGCAAGCGCCTGAAGATCCGCGCGTACTCGCGCTTCGCCAACGCCAACAACGACCGCGTCGACGCCAACTACATCAACGTGCGCTGCAACGCCTACGACCAGATCGGCAACGGCTACACCACCGACTACGACGAGGAAGGCAACGGCGCGCTGGTCGACGTGCACTTCAAGTCGAACTTCGTCTACGGCATCTATCGCAAGATCACCGTGGTCTGCACCCACCACGCCGAGTACGGCGCCAACACCTACGACGCCACCAGCAACGCCGAGATCGAGATTCCCTACTGATCGCTGCGTCGCGCTCTCAAGCCGGCGCCCGGAACGTACCGGGCGCCGCACTCGCCAGATGATGTGCGTGTAGCGCGCAGGCTTACTCGAACGCGCCCACCGAATCGTGGGCGAGATTGTCGAAACGGGTGTATTCGCCGAAGAACTTGAGCTTGCACGACCCGGTCGGGCCGCCGCGGTGCTTGCCGATGATGATTTCGGCCAGGCCCTTGTCCGGCGAATTTTCCTTGTTGTAGTAGTCGTCGCGGTAGATGAACACGATCATGTCCGCGTCCTGCTCGATCGCGCCCGATTCGCGCAGGTCGGCCATCACCGGGCGCTTGTCGGTACGGGTTTCCAGCGAGCGGTTGAGCTGCGACAGCGCGATCACCGGCACGCCGAGTTCCTTGGCCAGGCCCTTGAGCGAGCGCGAGATCTCCGAGATCTCGGTGGCGCGGTTCTCGCTGTTGCCGGGCACCGACATCAGCTGCAGGTAGTCGATCACGATCAGGCCCAGGTCGTGCTCGCGCTTGAGCCGGCGCGCCTTGGAGCGCAGCACTTCCGGCGACACGCCCGGCGTGTCGTCGATGAAGATCTTGGTCTCCTTGAGCATCTTGATCGCACCGGTGACCCGCGCCCAGTCCTCGTCCTCGAGCTGGCCGGTGCGCAGGCGCTGCGCGTTGATGCGGCCGTTGGAGGAGATCAGGCGCATCGCCAGCTGCGAGGCGGACATTTCCATCGAGAACACGGCCACCGCCTTCTTCGACTTGATCGCCGCGTACTCGGCGATGTTCAGCGCGAAGGTGGTCTTGCCCATCGCCGGACGCGCGGCGAGGATGATCAGGTCGGTCGGCTGCAGGCCGGCGGTCATCGCGTCGAAGTCGTTGTAGCCGGTCGGCAGGCCGGTGATGTTGCCGCCGTTCTCGAAGCGGTTGCGCAGTTCCTCGAACGCGTCCTTCAACGCGCCGGGCATCGCCACGAAGTCGCTGCGCCCGCGCGCACCGGCCTCGGCGATCTGGAACACCGCCTTTTCCGCCGACGCCAGCAGTTCCGAACTCTCGCGCCCTTCCGGCTGGAAGCCGTCGTTGACGATGGTGGTGCCGACCTCGATCAACTGCCGCAGCACCGCCTTGTCGCGGACGATCTCGGCGTAGGCGACGATGTTGGCGGCCGAGGGCGTGGTGCTGGCCAGTTCGATCAAGTAGGCGCCGTCGCCGACCATCTCCAGCTTGCCCTGCGATTCGAACCACTCGCCCAGGGTCACCGCGTCGAACGGGCGCCCCTTTTCGGCCAGCTCGCGGATCGCGCGGTAGATCAACTGGTGATCGCGCCGGTAGAAGTCGTTCTCGGTGAGCTGGTCGTTGACCCGGTCGTAGGCGTCCGGCGCCAGCATCAGGCCGCCGAGCACGGCCTGTTCGGCCTCGATCGAGTGCGGCGGCACGCGCAACTGGTCGAGACGCGGCTCGCTGCGTTCGCTGCGCTCGCTTTTGCGATCGCCGCGGTAGCCAGGACGGGCGGACATAGGCTGGGTCTTCTCTGTGGGGCGCGGGCGCCGGGCGCGGCCTCACCGCGGCCCGGGCGCCGATTTTAGTCGCCGCGCCCGGCCGGGGCTAGGGCGACGCTCAACACAGGGCGCCTGCCTGAGCGGCGGCACCTGCGTCGTCCCGCCTCGCCAGAGGCTGGGGACAAGTCTGGGGACAAGTGGTTGAGAACCTCACCGAGACCGCGTCGCACAAGGCCCGCCCTGCCCCATCCGCGCACCACGGCACGCGCCGCGGTAGCGCTTCAGGCCTGCAGTTCGTCGATCCAGGCGATGAACTTGTCGACGAAGCCGGCGAGGAACTTGCGCGTGCGCTCGTCGTCGATCGCGCCGTCCTCGGCGATCAGCCCCTCCTTGAACTGCAGAAAGATCTCCGGCTGTCCCAGCACCGGCATGTCCAGGTAGGCCAGCACGTTGCGCAGGTGCTGCTGCGCCATGGCGGTGCCGATCGCCCCCGGCGAGGTCCCGCACACCGCGGCCGGCTTGCCGGCGAAGGCGCTCTCGCCGTACGGCCGCGAGCCCAGGTCGATGGCGTTCTTGAGCACGCCGGGGATGGAACGGTTGTATTCGGGGGTGACGAACAGCACCGCGTCGGCGCCGCTGACCTGCGTCTTCAGGCGCCGGCCCTGCGCCGGATAGTCGTGGTCGTGGTCCTGGTTGTACAGCGGCAGGTCGCCGATCTCGACGTACTCGAAACTGGCGCGGTCGCCCGCAAGTCGCTCCAGCGCGTGCGCCAGGCGCCGGTTGAACGATTCCTTGCGCAGGCTGCCGACGAACACGGCGATGCGGTACTGGCTCATGGCGTTACTCCTGACCGAATGGACCTGCAGGCTAGCCGCCGGCGCGCGGCAGTCAGGTGAACGCCGTTGACGTCCCGGTCTGCGCCAAACGTGCCTGCACGTCCTCCGGCAGCGGCGGCAGCGCCACGAAACCCGGCGTCGCGCGCACCCGCTGCAGCCAGTCGCACAGCGCCGGATACTGGGTCAGCGCGATGCCGGCATCGCCGGCGCAATGCGTATAGGCGAACAATGCGATATCGGCGATGCCGTAGGCCGGGCCGGTGAACCAGGCCTGCGCCTGCAGGTGCTGCTCCATCACCGCCAGCGCCCGCGTCGCGCCCTCGCGCAGGCGTGGGAGTTCGGCGCGCCGCGGCGAGTCGGGCGGCGTCCAGCCGCAGACGAAGCGCGCAACTGCCACATAGGGTTCGTGGCTGTACTGCTCGAAGAACAGCCAGCTCAACGCCTGCGCGCGCTGCCAGGGATCGGCGGGCAGATACCCGGTGCCCTCGGCCAGCCAGCACAGGATGGCGTTGGATTCGGCCAGCACGCGCCCATCTTCGCGTTCCAGCAGCGGCACCTTGCCGTTGGGATTCTTGGCCAGGAACGCCGGGGTGCGGGTCTGGCCGTTGGCGCTGTCGACCTCGACCCAGCGGTAGCCGCAGCCGAGCTGGTCCAGCAACAGCCGCACCTTGTAGCAATTGCCGGACAGCGCCATGCCGTACACGGTCAGGGGAAAACGTTCGGATGCCATGTGCTGCTCCTGTGTCGAATGCTGCCGTCGTCGTGGCTCAGCCCCGCGCCTGCCACTGCGCGCGCGACTGGGCCCACACCTCCACCTCGAACGCCTGCAGCGGCTCGGGCAGGCGGTCCTGGCGCAGGTAGCGCGAGCCCAGCTTGGCCGCCACCGCCTTGGAGTTGGCGTTGTCCGGCACGATGGTGTGGATCACCTCGGTCCAGCCCAATTGCGCGAACGCCCAGTCGATCGACGCCGCGGCCGCCTCCGGCGCATAGCCCTGGCCCCAGAACGCGCGGGCGATGCCCCAGCCGACCTCCGGACCCGGCCAGCCGTGCGGCTGCCAGGGGCCGACACGGCCGATCCACTGCCCGCTGCGCTTCTCGATCACCGAGAACATCGCAAATCCCTGCAGCTGCCAGCTGCCGACCAGCGAGGTCAGGCTGCGCCAGACCACCGATGGCGCCTGCACGCCGCCAAGGTGATGCATGGTCTCGGCGTCGGCGGAAAAGGCGCAGAACGCCGCGAAATCCTCGGCAGTGGGCGGGCGCAGCACCAGGCGCTCGGTTTCCACGCGCACATCGAAGACGCTCATCGTCGGTTCTCCTTTGAACAGGCCCGCAGCCGGCCGCGGGCGATGGCTTCAAAACGCATTGATGCCGGTCAGTTCGCGGCCAACCACCAGTTGGTGCACGGTCTCGGTGCCCTCGTAGGTGATCACCGACTCCAGATTCAGCGCATGCCGGATCGCACCGTAGTCGGTGGTGATGCCGGCGCCGCCGAGCAGGTCGCGGCATTCGCGGGCGATGTCCAGGGCCATGCGCACGTTGTTCCACTTGGCCAGCGACACCTGCGCCGGCTGCAGCGTGCCGGCGTCCTTGAGCCGGCCCAGTTGCAGCGCCAGCAACTGCGCGCTGGCGATGCGCCGTGCCATGTCGGCCAGCTTGATCTGCGCGCTCTGCGTCGCCGCCAGCGGCCGCCCGAACAGCATGCGCTCGCCGGCATAGGCCAGCGCCTCGCGCAGGCAGGCGATGGCCGCGCCGATCGCGCCCCAGCTGATGCCGTAGCGGGCCTGTGTCAGGCAGCCCAGCGGCCCCTTCAAGCCGCGCACGCCGGGCAGGCGCTGGCTGTCGGGCAGGCGCACGTCGTCGAAGAACAGCGCCGAGGTCACCGAGGCGCGCAGGCTCATCTTGTGCGCGATGTCCTGGGTGCCGAAGCCCGGGGTGCCGGCCTCGACCAGGAAACCCTGGATGCCGTCGTCGGTCTGCGCCCACACGATCGCCACGTCGGCGATGCTGCCGTTGGTGATCCACATCTTGCTGCCGCTCAGGCGCCAACCGTCGCCGTCGCGCACCGCACGGGTCTGCATCGCCGCCGGGTCGGAGCCGCCCTGGGACTCGGTCAGGCCGAAGCAGCCGATCGCCGTGCCGGCGGCCATCGCCGGCAGCCAGCGCTGGCGTTGCGCGTCGCTGCCGTAGGCGTGGACCGGGTACATGCACAGCGAGGACTGCACACTGACAAAACTGCGCAGGCCGCTGTCGCCGCGCTCCAGTTCCTGGCAGATCAGGCCGTAGCAGACCGCGTTGAGGCCGCCACCGCCTTGCCCGGCCGGCAGGCTGGCGCCGAGCAGCCCCAGTTGCGCCAGTTTCGGCACCAGTTCGCGCGGGAACCGCGCCTGGTCGAAGGCGTCGCCGATCACCGGCAACACCTTGGCATCGACGAAGCGCGCCACCGCCTGCTGGATCGCGCGCTCCTCCTCGCTGAGCAGCGCGGCTACGTTGAACAGGTCGTCGCAAGGCAGGGGCATGGCGGTGTCCACGGCGAAAACCGCATTGTATCGGCCCCGCCCGCGCCGCCGCCCGGAGATAGACGAAGGCCGGCGCACGCGCCGGCCTTCGGAGGTGCAACCGCGCTGCGACTCAGCGCTGGCTAACGGCGACGTCGCCGGCCGAGGCGGTCTGGGTGACCAGGCGGCCGTCCAGCACCGGCAGGCGGTCGCTGTTCGGGCGGTCGTCCATGCGCACGGTCTTTTCCTGGCCGTCGTAGCGGTAGGTCACGTCATAGCCCTTGACCACGTCCTGCGTACCCATGGCGATGCGGCTGCCCGGCTTGCTGTCCATGCGCATGGTGCCGGTGGTGCCGTCGTCGTTGCGGTAGGTCACGTTGTAGCCGGTGATGGTCGAGGACTGCGCGGTGCTGTTCTCGGTGTGGCACTGGCGCTCGGTACGGTCGACCACGCGGCCGCCGACATGGTTCTGGTCGATGCGGTTGCCGATGAAGCCACCGGCCACCGCACCGGCCGCGGTCGCGGCCTTGCGGCCGTTGCCATGGCCGATCTGGTTGCCGAGCAGGCCGCCGACCACCGCGCCGACCACGGTGCCGCCGACATTGCCGTCGCGCTCGGGCAGGCGCTCCTGCACCACCACGTCGTTGCACACCTGGCGTGGCGTGGTGGTGGTGGAGGTCTGGCGCAGCGGCTCGGTGCCGATCACCTCGGCGTAGCGCTGCTGCTTCTGGGTGATCGGGTCGACCCGGACCACGTCGGCGTACTCGAGCTTGCCGCCGACGCTGTTGTCCATCGCGCTGTCGCCGCGGGTATTGTCCAGGGCCGGGCGCACGTCGCCGCTGGCGACGTCCACGGGTTTGTCGCGATTGTTCATGAAGGCCGCGGTGGCGACGCCGCCGACCAGCAAGGCGCCAGCCGCGACCAGAACGGTTGTCGTAGTGCTTTTCATGTGTGCTCTCCTGCGGGCTGACCGCGTTGTCTACGGTGCTGTGATTACCATGCCGAAGCTGAACCGATCCGCTCCCTATTCAGTAACGCGGCGTACACGCAACTGGTAACGCCCCCGGAACGTCGCCATATCAAAGGTGTTAGCGTTTCCACCGCTGCCCCGGAGCACCTGACATGCCCAACCCGATCATCTATCCGCTGCTGCGCTGGGCGGGCAAATTGCGCTACCCGACGCTGTTCAAGATCACCGCCGGGCTGTTCGTGCTGAGCGTGCTGCTGCCCGATCCGGTGCCCTTCATCGACGAGATCGTGTTCGGCCTGGGCACCCTGCTGCTGGCCAACTGGAAGACCCGCACCCCGGCGCCGGCCACCGCGCCGCTGAACTCGACCGCGCAGCGCGTGCGCCGCTGAGCGCCGATGCCGTTGATCGACAGCCACTGCCACCTGGACGCGGAGGAGTTCGATCCGGACCGCGACGCGGTGATCGCGCGCGCGCAGGCGGCGGGCGTGCAGGCGCAGGTGGTGCCGGCGGTGACCGCGGCGTCCTGGGCGAAGCTGCGTGCGGTCTGCGCGGCCGCGCCCGGCCTGTATCCGGCGTATGGCCTGCATCCGCTGTTCCTGAAACAGCACCGGCCCGAGCACCTGCCCTTGCTCGGCGAGTGGATCGAACGCGAGCGTCCCTGCGCGATCGGCGAATGCGGCCTGGACTTCTTCGTCGAAGGCTTGGACGAAGCCGAGCAGCAGCGCTATTTCGCCGGCCAGCTGCAACTGGCACGCGAGTTCGACCTGCCGGTGATCGTGCATGCGCGGCGCGCGGTGGACGCGGTGATCCTGGCGATCCGCAAGGTCGGGCGCCTGCGTGGCGTGGTGCACAGTTTCGCCGGCAGCGCCGAGCAGGCGGCACAGTTGCAGTCGCTGGATTTCCTGATCGGCCTGGGCGGGCCGGTCACCTACGCACGGGCGCAGCGCCTGCGCCGGCTCGCCGCCACGGTGCCGTTGCAACAGCTGCTGCTGGAAACCGATGCGCCGGACCAGCCCGATGCCGCAATCCGCGGCCAGCGCAACGAACCGGCGCGGCTGCGCACGGTACTGGACACCATTGCCGCGCTGCGCGACGCACCTGCCGCCTCCATCGCCGCGCAGACCACGGCCAACGCGCAGCGCTTGTTCGGCCTGCCCGACGTGCTTCCCGACACAGCCGCGCCGGGCTGACGCAGGGCTTTCCCGCAGACACAGCGCACACCGCTCGCCGGCGTGGCGGCGCCCTACGCAAGCGCCGCTCGGCACACAGGCACGCTGGCCAACGCGCAGCTCCACGCTGCAGCGATCCGCGCGAACGTCGCTTGCCGCGCATCTTTCGTACGAAACTGTGAACTGGGCTACCGGATCACGGTCTTTCGACAGGGTTTCCGCCTGCTGGCTTCTGCTACTGTGCACCGCGCTGAACGGCGAGCGGATCTTTTGTCCGCCAGGCACCGGAGTGTGAACCCGTTCGCTCTCAGCAAAAGGCTCGGCGGCCGGCTCGATGGCACGCGTTCTGGCAGATCGGATCATCCTGGCGTGAAACAACCGGCAAGCCGTATCCCCTACCCGCTTCTCCACAGCGCGCGGCGCACGCGTGCGATCGCCTCCTCCGCGGCCGCCCCGGCGCGAGCGGAGCCATCGCGCATGCGAGCGCCACGACGATGAAAAACGCCGCGAGTTCGGAGAAACACGTCTCCAACGGCGAAAGCTGGGTCTCCCTGAAATTCCGCGACAGCAATCGCAGCCGCAAGATGCGCAGCACCCTGACCCTGGCCGGGGTCTCGTGCACCACGCTCGGCGCCTTGTGGACCGTGTGCTACCTGTACTACGGCCGGCCGGAACTGGCGCTCGCCTTCGTCGGGCTCACGGCGGTCGGCCTGCTCGCGCTGTGCCGCCGCCGCCATTGCGACGAGGCCTCGTTGTCGCTGGTGGCGCATGGCGTGTTCGTGGTGGTGCTGGTGATCTCGTTCATCGATGCGCCGATCGGCACGGTGCCGCGCTCGGTGCACACCTTCTTCTTGCCGCTGGCGGCCGGCGCGCTGTTCGTGTTCGACCGCAGCCGCCGCTACCGCGCGCTGGTGTTCCCGCTGGCGTGCCTGGGCGCCTTCGTCGCGTTCGGTTCGGGCGAACTGGACTGGCTGGCGCCGGCGTCCTCGCCACCGCTGGGGATGCGCCGGCTCGGCGCGATCTCCAACATGGCCTGCGCGGCCGGCCTGCTCGCGGCGATCCTGCACATCTACCGCAACGACGTGAACGCGCGCATTTCGCTGGAGCGGGAACTGGCGCGCGCAGTCGGCAACGGCGAGATCGAGGTGCTGTACCAGCCGCAGGTGAGCGCGAACGGCAGCATGCTCGGCGCCGAGGCGCTGGTGCGCTGGCGCCATCCCAGCGGCAAGCTGCTGACCCCGGACAAATTCATCCCGCTGGCCGAAGAGAGCCAGCTGATCCGGGACGTGGGACTGGAAGTGCTGCGTCAGGCCTGCAGCACGCTGCGGCGCTGGTCGCACGAGCAGGATCTGCGTGCGCTGGTGGTCGCGGTGAACGTCAGCCCGGTGCAGTTGCTCGATCCCAACTTCGTGGCGTCGGTGAAGCAGGTGATCACCAGCGAGGGCGTGGCGCCGGCGTCGCTGGAATTCGAACTGACCGAATCGGCGCTGTACGTGGACACCGCCGGGGTGCGCGCCAAGATGCACGAACTCAAGGCGTTCGGCATCGGCTGGGCGCTGGACGATTTCGGCACCGGCTTCTCGTCGCTGGCCATGCTCAGGACGCTGCCGGTCACCAAGCTCAAGATCGACCGGCAGTTCGTCAACGACGCCAAGGCCGACGAGTCCTCGAGGCGCCTACTGGCCAAGATCGTGGAGATCTCGGAGGTGATGGGCATGGTCGCGCTGGCCGAAGGCATCGAAGATGCGCAGCAGTGCGAGATGCTCTCGGCCATGGGTTGCCGGCACTTCCAGGGCTTCCTGTTCGGCCGGCCGCAGCCCGCGCACGACCTGGAACGGCTGGCCTTCCTGCAGGCCGGCACCGAGCGCAACCTGATGAGCGGCGCGGCCACGCGCGCCCCGGACGCGCCGCCGCCGTCCAGCGCGCGCTAGGCGGCCGCCGCCTCGCGCGCCACCGCGCGCTTCAACAGCATCTCCAGCGCCTTGCCGACCGCGGCGAAGGCGAACGCACCGGTGATGTGGGTGGCCGCGCCCAGCCCGGCACCGCAGTCCAGATTCAAGGCCGCATCCGGCCCCAGCACCGGCCTCAGTCCGCAGACGCTGCCATCGGCCTGCGGATAGCGCACGTTCTCCAGCGAGTACACCGCCGGCACGCCGAAATAGCGCTGCGGGTTCTTGGGGAAATTGAACTCGCTGCGCAGCTTCTTGCGGATCAGCGCCAGCATGGCGTCGTGCTCGGTGCGCGACACGTCGCGGATCCGCACCAGGGTCGGATCGGTGCGCCCGCCAGCCGAGCCCACGGTCAGCAGCGGCAGCTTGCGCCGCCGGCACCAGGCGATGGTCTCGACCTTGACCCGAAAGCTGTCGCAGGCATCGATCACCAGGTCGAAGCCGGCATCGAGCAAGTCGGCGATGTTGGTCGGGGTGAGGAAGGCCTCGACCGCCACCGCCTCGATCTGCGGATTGATCGCCACGCAGCGCTCGGCCATCGCCACCGCCTTGTTGCGCCCGTACTGACCGGCCAGTGCCGGCAGTTGCCGGTTAGTGTTGGACACGCAGATGTCGTCGGCGTCGATCAGGGTCAGATGCCCGACGGCCGAGCGCGCCAGCGCCTCGACCACCCACGAGCCGACCCCGCCCATGCCAACCACCGCCACCCGGCACTGCGCCAGCCGCGCGATCGTGCCTTGCCCGTAGAGCCGGTCGATGCCGGCGAAGCGCTCGCGCCATTGTTCGTTCATCCGCGCATTTTAGGGGATTGCCTGGGGAGCCGGGATTGGGGACTGGGGATTCGCGGCGTGGCTTGGCGGCCCGCGCGCGACGCGTCGCCGCAGGCGTACCATCGGCACTCCATCCCGCTGCGCATGCCTGCCATGGCCAAGCCGCCCTCATCCCCGCCCGCCTCAACCTCACGCTATCTGTTCGTGCTGCTGGCCGGCCTGTTGCTCGGCCTGGTGCTGACGGTGATGGCGCTGCGCGCGGTGCAGGCGCGGCAGGATCCGTTCCCGCGCAGCCTGATGCAGGTGATGGGCAAGCAACTGGCGCTGCTCGAACGCGACGCCGCGCACCGGCAATGCAGCGGCGCGGGTCCGCAGGCGCGGCTGCGCACGCTGCGCCTGCTCGGCGACGAGCTGGGCACGGCGTTTCCCGACCTGGCCGACGACAGCCGCTTCCGCGAGCACGCCGATGCCCTGCGCGCCGGTGTGGACGCGGCGCTGGCACAGCCGCCGGCGGACTGCGCCGCGCTGGCGCAGGCGCGCCAGCAGATCGACGAACGCTGCGACGCCTGCCACCGCGATTTCCGCTGAGCGTTCGGCGAGAGCGCTGCCGAGCTTGCTGCAGGGGGTTCGCTGACGGACCGACGCAGGCCTCGCTGCGCTGGCAGCGTGGCTTCAGCGCACATGTGCCAAGACGCGTGTCGATGAATTGCCGCTGACGCAAGCCGGCGCGTGGCTGAACGGCACCTGCCAGGGTTGGCGTTGCATTCACGCAGGGGTGGACAGGATGCGTGCGAACGCGGCGCTGCCGCCGCGCTCCATCACTGTCGAGGAGAGCACCCATGAAGATTCAACTGATGGCCACCGCTGCCGTGGCGACCCTGGCGCTGGCAGGCTGCGCCACGTCCCCGGGCTATGGCGGCGGTTACGGCGGCGGCTACAGCCAGCCGGCGCGCGGCGGTTACACCCAGACCCGCTGCGCCGACTGCGGCATCGTCACCCGCATCGACACCGTACCGTCCGGCCGCACCGCGCCGTCGGCCACGGGCGCGATCCTGGGCGGCATCGTCGGCGCGGTCGCCGGCCACGAGATTTCCGACCATACCGGCGGCAGCAAGGGCAACCAGAACGTGTCGGCGGTGGCCGGCGCGGCGGCTGGCGCACTCGCCGGCAACCAGATCCAGAAGAACGTCACCAGCGACACCTACGACGTGCATGTGCAGATGGACGACGGCCGGGTGATCGTGGTCAACCAGCGCGACCTGGCCGGTGTGCGCGAGAACACCTACGTGCGCGTGGTCAACGGTCGCGTCGTGCCGCGCTGATCGGCCTCGGCGACCTGCCCCGAAACGCAAAAAGGCCCGCAGTGCGGGCCTTTTTGCTGCGCGCGACGCGGCGCGCGACAACGCCTCAGAGCGGCTGCACCGCGTCGGCCTGCAGGCCCTTCTGGCCCTGCACCACGGTGAAGCTGACCTTCTGGCCTTCCTTCAGGCTCTTGAAGCCCTGGGTCTGAATCGCCCGGAAGTGCACGAACACGTCCTCGCCGTTCTCGCGGCTGATGAAACCGAAACCCTTGGCATCGTTGAACCACTTCACGGTGCCGTTTTCGCGATTGCCAGTGCCGTTCATGATCGACTTACTCCTTGGAACACGTCTCAGGGGTGGGTACGCCGTGGGGTGCGGCGGCTGGTTGCAAGGAGGAAGCGAGGTATAACGATGTAGCGGATCGGTGGATCTACCGCATCAGGCCACGATTCACGGTGACCTTTGCAAACGCAGCGGCTGCAACTTACCCCGGTCAAAATGAAAATGCAATCAGCAAAAAGACCCCATCTGTCAACCCCCAAACCTCCCCCGCGGTGAGCCACGTGGACCCTGCGTTCATCTATTACATCTGTGCCGGTCTCCTGGTGCTGGTCGGGCTGGCAGGGGTGCTGCTGCCGGCCCTGCCCGGCACGCCGCTGATGTTCGCCGGAATGCTGCTGGCGGCCTGGGCCGACGGCTTCCAGCGGCTCGGCTGGCCGACGCTGACCGTGCTGGGCGTGCTCACCGCGCTGTCGCTGCTGGTCGACCTGCTGGCCACCGCGTTCGGTGCGCAACGCGTCGGCGCTAGCCGCAAGGCGCTGTGGGGATCGGTGCTGGGCGGGATCGCCGGCATGTTCTTCATGCCGATCGGGCTGTTCGTCGGCCCCTTCGTCGGCGCCCTGGTCGGGGAGTACTGGCACGGCCGCGAACTGCGTCAGGCGACCCGCGTCGGCGTCGGCACCTGGCTGGGCATCGTCCTGGGCACCGCCGCCAAGCTCGGCCTGGCGCTGGCGATGCTCGCGGTGTTCGCGGTGGCCTGGCTGCTCTGACGCAGCACGCCTGAGGCCAGCGTCGCGGCGGCAGCATGAACGTGTGATGACCCTGTTGTCGTCACTTCCTGTATTTTCCCTGCCGGCCATTCACCCCGGCAGCGCACCACCCGCCCGCGCCGCCCGTTGCAGCGAGAACCGCATGTCCCATCGTCAGGTCCGTCCCCTGTTGCTGCTGTCGATCGCGGCCGTGCCGCTTGCGCACGCGCAGGAAGTCCTGCCCACCCCCGCCTCGCCGGAAGCCTGCGTGGCGATTTCCAGCGACGCCGCCCGCCTGGCCTGCTACGACCAGGCGTTGTCGCGCCGCACCGCCGATCCGCAGGCCGCCGATGCCGCGGCAAAGGCTGCCAGCGAACGCCAGAAGCAACAGCTGGACGCCAGCGTGCCGGAAGACGCCGGCGTCGCCGAGCGCACCCGCCAGCGCGCCGCCGCGATCTTCAAGCAGGACCGCTACGACAGCACCATCGCCAATGCCGGCAAGGGCTCGCTGCTGGACAGCCGCTGGGAACTGGCCAAGGACTCCAAGCTGGGCACCTTCCAGCTGCGCGCCTACAAGCCGGTGTACCTGCTGCCGGCGTTCTGGACCAGCAAGAAGAACGAGCTGCCGTCCTCGCCGAACCCGGTCAACACGGTGACCACCGCCGAGCCGCTGGACAGCGTGGAGGCGAAGTTCCAGCTGAGCTTCAAGACCAAGATCGTGGAGAACATCTTCGGCGACAACGGCGACCTGTGGGGCGCCTATACCCAGAGCTCGCGCTGGCAGGTCTACAACGCGGAGCAGTCGCGGCCGTTCCGCGAGACCAACTACGAGCCGGAACTGATGCTGGTGTTCCGCAACAACTACAGCCTGTTCGGCTGGAAGGGACGGATGACCGGCATCCAGCTGACCCACCAGTCCAACGGCCGCAGCGATCCGCTGTCGCGCAGCTGGAACCGGGCGATGCTCAACATCGGCCTGGACCGCGACAACTGGGCGCTGGTGCTGCGCCCCTGGTACCGCATCCCGGAGAGCCGCAAGCAGGACAACAATCCGGACATCGAGGACTACATGGGCCGCGGCGACGCGACCCTGATCTACAACCGCAACGGCCACGAGGTGGCGCTGATGGCACGGCATTCGCTGCGCGGCGGCGACCGCTCGCACGGCGCGGTGCAGCTGGACTGGGGCTTCCCGATCAGCAACCTGCTGCGCGGCCATGTGCAGGTGTTCGACGGCTATGGCGAGAGCATGATCGACTACAACCACCGCGCCACCTACGTCGGCGTCGGCATCTCGCTGCTGGAATGGTTCTGATCGGCCACGGCTGAGCGGCGCACGCGACGCCCGCCTGGGCGTCGCGTGCACCGATCGCTCAGAACCGGTAGTTGCCCTTCAACCAGAGATTGCGGCCCGGTTCGGCGATACGCACCGGGTCGGCCGGGAAGCCGAAATCGGCGCTACCGGCCAGGTTGAGATGTTCGCTGTAGCGGCGGTCGAACACGTTGTCGATGCCGGCGCTCAGCCGCAGCCCCTCACTGACCCGGTAGCCGCCGCTCACCCCCAGCGTGGCGAAACCGGCGCTGCGGCCGAGGTCGCGGCCGACCACGTTGCCTTGGTCCAACGCCACCCGCCCCTGCCGCGCCACCGCGCGCAGCAGCGCCCCGGCCGACCAGCGCTGCCCTTCCCACTCCAGTCGCAGCCGCGATTCCAGCGGCGGCATCTGCGGCAAGGGCGTGCCGTCGCTGCGGTTCTCGCCCCAGGCGTAGGCCAGCGTGCCGCGGAGGGTCAGGCCGTGCAACGGCTGCCAATCCATTCCCGCCTCGGCGCCGGCGATGCGCGCATCGACATTGTCGACGCGGGTGGTGGTGCCCATCATGCCGCCGTCGGCATAGGTGAAGAGGATGAAGTCCTGCACCCGCCCGGCGTAGGCGGAGACCCAACCCTGCACGGTCGCGCCGCGGTACTGCAGGCCGAGATCGAGCTGGGTGGTGCGTTCCGGGCGCAGCCCGGCGAAGGCGTTGGCCGCGCCCATCGGGCCCATGTCGGCAGAGAACAGCTCCCAGTAGTCCGGCATGCGTGCGCTGCGGCCGAGGCCGGCATACCAGACGGTGTCGGCCGAGAGGTTGCGCTCCACGCGCAGGAAACCGCTGCCCAGGTCTTCTCTGCGCGTCTGTCCGACAGTGGGATTGGGCATACCCATCATGCCGATGCTGCGCCGGGTGTCCTCGACCTGCGCGCGGTCCAGGCGCAAGCCGGCAATCCAGCGCTGCGCCGTGCCGGCGCCGAAGGTCGCCTCGGCGAAGGCGCCAAGATTGTCGAACCGCGCGTCGGTGCGCCACGGCACGGTCCGGTATGCGCCCTCGCCGCTGGCGCTGCGGTCGCGGTGGCGGCTTTGCTGCGTGTCGACGCCGGCCTGGACCACGACCTGCTCCCAGCGCCACTCCGATTCCACGCGCCCGCCGCTGGTGCGCCGGTCCACGTTGGCGGCCATCGGCATCGGCATCGCCGACTGCGGGTTGGGCCGGCGCAACGTGTAGTTGTCCATGACGTGGTCGGCGTCGTTGACGTAGGCGTTGGCGCGCAGCGCTTCCCAGGCGCCGGGCAGGTCGGTGCGCTCGAAGCGCGCGGCGTAGCTGGTGCGACGGAACTGGGTGCCGTCCATGCTGCGCCCGGCGTAGCGGGCCAGGCCGTCGCCGCTGCCGGCGGAGAGTTCCAGCACGGTGTCCGGGTCCGGCGTCCAGCCGACCGCGGCGTCGGCATTCCACTTGCGCCAGCGCGACGGCACCACTGCGCCGTCGCCATCGCGGTAGTCGCCGGACTCGGAGCGGTTGGCGTCCACGCGGGCGTAGCCGCTGCGGTTGCCGCCGCGCAGGTCCAGGTTCTGGTCGTTGCGGTTCCAGGACCCGACCAGCGCGCTGGCCTCGCCCTCCAGCGTCGGCGCCGCGTAGTGCGGCGTGTCGCGTTCGAAGCGCACGGTGCCGGCGGAGGCACCCGGCCCCCAGCGCACGGTCTGCGGGCCCTTGACGATGGTGAGCCGGTCGAAAGTCTCCGGCGCGATGTAGGACAAGGCGTTGTCCATCCGCGCCGGGCACGCGCCGACCAGGGTGCCGTCGTTGCTGAGCACGTTGAGCCGCGAGCCGAACATGCCGCGCAGCACCGGATCGCCGTTGGTGCCGCCGTTGCGGATCGCGGCGAAGCCCGGCACGGTCTTCAGATAGTCGGCGCCGTCGCTGGCCGGCACCGGCTGCCGCGGCAGCTTCGGATCGACCGTCCAGGTCAGCGGCGCGACCGGCGCGGTGGCGGTCACCAGCATCCGGTCGAGGGTGGTGGCATCGGGCGCCTCGGCATGGCCGGAAGCGGGAAACAGACTGACAAGAATGCAGCACGACAACGCCGCCCGCGTGGGCGACGGCAGGAACTGAGGCATGAGGTGAACTCCAGAAAAGAACGGCGCCGGCGCGCCTAGCGCACCGGAAACAGGAGAGCGCTCTGGAGATTCAGTGGCGGCCCGCGTGCGCCGTGCGCACGCCAGCGCACGGCGGCATGGACGCGATGACGCAGCGGCGTCGCGGCCCTCGGCGCCGGCAAGGCCGTGGCCAGCAGCAGGACGATCGCCAGCCACGGCAGCAGCCGTGCGGCGAGCAGGCAGTAATCGCAGGCGGCATGCGCCGGGCCATGGTCGCGCTGCATGCCCGACGCGTCTTCGTGGCCGGCATGGACGGCGCCGTGCTGCGGCGGCAGGTCCGCGTCGGCCTGCTGCAATCCAGCCGCGGTGCACAACGGCACCGGCAGCGTCGCCGCCTCGAGCAGCCGGCTGGCCACCGGCGCGACCACCAGCAACAGCGCGGCCAGCAAGGCGGGCCAGCGCATCAGGCGGCGCAGTCGGGCGGGAGCACGGAGGACGGACACCGCATCATTCTAGGCGGCCGCGTCGGCAGCGGGTCGGCCGCAGTCGCGGGTGCGACAACGTGACGCAGGAGGGGGCGCCGCGTGCTGCTCGACGACGCGCGACGCCTCTTGCGCGCGGTGAATCACGTGAGCGGTCAGCGCACGTGCTTGTGAATCAGCGCTTTGCTGATTCGGCTCTCATGTCGAAGAGCAGAAAAAACGGACGAGCGAAGTCTCAACGAACCTATCTTCGTTGTCCGGGGAAGCTGCCGCGCCCCGACAGCCGACGCCCCACGACGTAGCCGCCGTTGCTTCCGGAACCACGCTTCCGCGCCATACCTCACGCCCAATCGGCAATGCCTTCCCGCCGATAGGTTTCGTGGAACGCCGGGCGCGCCTTCATCCTGTCGGCCAGCGCCTTCAGCGCCGGCCAGCTGTCGGTGGGCCGCGGCATGTTGCGCGACCAGCGCATCAGCATGACCAGCACGAAGTCGGCTGCGCTGCAGTGCTCTCCCAGCAGATACGGGCCGCCCTGCTCCAGGTGGGTCGCCACCTCGTCCCAGGCCTTTTCCAGGAACGCGCGGGCACTGGCGCGCACGCGCTCGGCATTGTCGGCACCGGCCGGTTCGTCGGAATAGAACCAGTCGCGGTAGGCCGGCATCAGAGTGTAGGCGCCGAACAGCATCCAGCGGTAATAGGCCGCGCGTTCATGGGTGCCGGGCGGCGGCGCCAGGCCGGCGTGCGGATAGAGGTCGGCCAGGTGCATGGCGATGGCGACCGATTCGGTCAGCACCTGCCCGTCCAGCACCAGCGTCGGTACCCGCCCCTGCGGGTTGAGCGCCAGGTACTCGGGGCTCTTCTGCTCCTGGCGCTCGAAATCGAGCATGCGCAGTTCGAAATCGACCTGCAGTTCGATCAGCAACCAGTGCACGACGAACGAGGCGGTACTGGGCGAACCGTAAAGCACGATGGACACGACGCTTTCCCCGGAGGCGGAACCAGCCCCGATTATTGCCGCGGCGCCGGCGCACCGCCAGCGCGGTGCAGAACGCCGGCACTCAAGCCGGCGTTCGCGCTGCGGCCGATCAGGCCTCGACCACCACCGGGATCTTGCCGATGCGCGCCTGCCACTCGCGCGGGCCGGTCTTGTGCACCGACTCACCGCTGGCATCGACCGCCACGGTCACCGGCATGTCCTTGACCTCGAACTCGTAGATCGCCTCCATGCCCAGATCTTCGAACGCCAGCACCTTGCTGGCCTTGATCGCCTTGGACACCAGGTAGGCCGAGCCGCCGACCGCCATCAGGTACACCGCCTTGTTGTCGCGGATCGCGGCGATCGCCGCATCGCCGCGCTCGGACTTGCCGACCATGCCCAGCAGGCCGGTCTGCTCCAGCATCTGCCGGGTGAACTTGTCCATGCGCGTGGCGGTGGTGGGGCCGGCCGGGCCGACCACTTCGTCGCGCACCGGATCGACCGGGCCGACGTAGTAGATGAAGCGGTTGGTGAAGTCCACCGGCAGCGTCTCGCCGCGGTTGAGCATGTCGATCATGCGCTTGTGCGCGGCGTCGCGGCCGGTGAGCAGCTTGCCGTTGAGAAGAATCGTCTCGCCCGGCTTGAAACTGGCCACTTCCTCGCGGGTGATGGTGTCCAGGTTCACCCGGCGCGCATTGGTCGGGTTGTAGGTCAGCGTGGGCCAGTCTTCCAGCGATGGCGGATCCAGCATCACCGCGCCGCTGCCGTCCAGGGTGAAGTGCGCATGGCGGGTCGCCGCGCAATTGGGGATCAGCGCCACCGGCAGGTTGGCGGCGTGGGTCGGGTAGTCCTTGACCTTGATGTCCAGCACCGTGGTCAGGCCGCCCAGGCCCTGCGCGCCGATGCCCAGCGCGTTGACCTTCTCGTACAGCTCCAGGCGCAGTTCCTCGGCACGATTGGACGCGCCGCGGGCCTGCAGGTCGACGATGTCGATCGGCTCCATCAGCGCTTCCTTGGCCAGCAGCATCGCCTTCTCGGCGGTGCCGCCGATGCCGATGCCGAGCATGCCCGGCGGGCACCAACCGGCGCCCATGGTCGGCACGGTCTTGAGCACCCAGTCGACGATGGAGTCGGAGGGATTGAGCATGGCGAACTTGCTCTTGGCCTCCGAGCCGCCGCCCTTGGCCGCGACGATGACGTCGACGGTGTCGCCGGGGACGACCTTCACGTTGACCACCGCCGGGGTGTTGTCCTTGGTGTTCTGGCGCTTGCCGGCCGGGTCGGCCAGCACCGAGGCGCGCAGCTTGTTGTCCGGATGGTTGTAGGCGCGGCGCACGCCCTCGTTGACCATGTCTTCCACGCCCATGGTGGCGTCGTCCCAGCGCACGTTCATGCCGATCTCGAGGAACACGGTGACGATGCCGGTGTCCTGGCAGATCGGCCGGTGGCCCTCGGCGCACATGCGCGAATTGATCAGGATCTGTGCGATGGCGTCCTTGGCCGCCGGCGACTGCTCGCGCTCGTAGGCCGCGGACAGATTCTTGATGTAGTCGACCGGGTGGTAGTAGCTGATGTACTGCAGCGCGTCGGCGACGGACTGGATGAGGTCTTCCTGCTTGATCGAGGTCACGGCTGGCTCTGCGGCTGGCGGGGGGAAACCCGCCCATTTTAGGGCAAAGTGGCGGCCCCGCCCGCTGTCACGCCGGCACGCCCTGTTCCGTCCTGGTCGTCATGACCCACGATCCGACCTTCGAATCCCACCGCGCCCGGCTGTTCGGCCTGGCCTACCGCCTGCTCGGCAGCCGCGCCGACGCCGAGGACACCGTGCAGGACGCCTGGCTGCGCTGGCAGGCCAGCGACCGCGGCACGATCCGCGACCCCGAGGCCTGGCTGGTGACCGCCACCACCCGGCTCGGCCTGGACCGCCTGCGTGCGGCGCGCAGCGCCCGCGTCCACTACGTCGGCCCGTGGCTGCCCGAGCCGCTGGAGATCGCCGACGACGCCGACCCGGCCGAGCGCCACGACCGCGCCGAGCAGGTGTCGCTGGCCTTCCTGGCGTTGCTGGAGCGGCTGAATCCGCACGAGCGCGCGGCGTTCCTGTTGAAGGAAGCGTTCGACTACGACTACGCGCAGATCGGCCGCACCCTGGAGCGCAGCGAGGCCGGCTGCCGGCAACTGGTGCACCGGGCGCGCGAACGGCTCGGCCAGGGCCAGGCCCGCTTCGCGGTCACGCCCGAACGCCACCGCCAGCTGCTGGAGCGCTTCCTGCACGCCTCGCAGCGCGGCGACCGCGCCGCCATCGTCGCCTTGCTGCACGCCGACGCGCAGTTGCGCTCCGACGGCGGTGGCAAGGTCACCGCCAGCCTGCGCCCCCTGCACGGCGCCGAGCGCATCGGCCGGCTGTACTGGGCCGTGGCGCGGCGCGGCCTGGGCCTGCAGGCGCGGATCGGCACGGTCAACGGCGAACAGGCGATCCTGCGCTTCCTGGGGCCGCGGCTGCAGTCGGCGACGCTGCTGGTGATCGACGGCGAACGCATCGCCGAAGTGCTGACGCTGATGAACCCGGACAAGTTGCCGGCGCCGACGGCGCGACCTGCAGCCAGTCGTGACTGACCTGCGCCGGCGCTGTCACGCCGCGACGCACAGCCGCGTCCTGGAGGGGAAGGCGGCCATGCTGGCCGCCATGCGCGACCCACCATGCACTTCCATCGCATCGACTACACCCGCCACGAACCCGACGCATTCCGCGCCCTGCTCAGCGCCAGCCAGCAGGTCCACGACGGCACGCTCGGCAGTGCCCTCACCGAACTGGTGTTCCTGCGCGTCTCCCAGCTCAACGGCTGCGCCTACTGCATCGACATGCATGCCACCGCCCTGCGCAGGGCGGGCACCGAACCGCGCAAGCTCGACACCCTCGCCGCCTGGCGCGACAGCCGCTTCTTCGACGCCCGCGAGCGCGCCGCGCTGGACTGGGCCGAAGCGCTGACCACGCTGCCTGCCGGCGCGCCGCCGCAGGCCGCCTACGACGCATTGGCGGCGCAGTTCGATCCGGCCGGGATCAGTGCGCTGACCATGGCCGTGGCCGTGATCAACGCGTGGAACCGGTTGGGCGTGGGACTGCAGCCGGCGCTGCCGTAAGGGCGCTTCGCGCCGGGATTGGGGATTGGGGATTGGGGATTCGGAGGCAGGATCGCGTCGTCGGCAAGGATGCGTAGCATTTCAAAACTCCCGAATGCTCACCGCTGGACGCATGACCACGCATGCCAACACCAGGCAAACCCAGCGCGCGCGGCTCTGCTTGCACGAATCCCCAATCCCGAATCCCCGGCTTTTCAGCAGCCGAATGGCTGATCATCCCGCTGGCGTACGCCACCAGTCCACCGACATGTCCCCGCAACACGCCGCCGCTAGCGTGGCGCGCATCCCAGACGTGGAGCGCGCGCATGATCGAGAACGCCCTTGCTGTCGGCCTGGTCGACGAGACCGACCTGGCCCTCGCCTCCCCCGAACCGCAGTCCCGCGCCGGCGCCCGCTACCGCCATCGCCTGCTGATGTGCGCGCCGCAGCACTTCGCGGTGGACTACGTGATCAATCCGTGGATGGAAGGCAACGTCCACGCCGCCAGCCGCGAGCGCGCGCAGGCGCAATGGAACGCGCTGGTGTCCGCGGCCGAGGCGGCAGGCGCCCGCGTCGACTGCATCGCTGCCGCGCCGGGCCTGCCGGACATGGTGTTCAGCGCCAACGCCGGCCTGGTGCTCGGCGACCGTTTCGTGCCCAGCCGCTTCCGCCACGCCGAACGCCGTGGCGAGGAAGCCTTGTTCGCCGCCTGGTGCCGCCAGGCCGGCCTGCGCATCTGCGAACTGCCCGAGCAGGTGTATTTCGAAGGCGCCGGCGATGCGCTGCTGGACCGCGGCGCACGCCGGCTGTGGATGGGCCACGGCCACCGCAGCGACCTGGCCGCCGCGCACGAGCTGACCGACCTGCTGGACATCGAGGTGGTGCCGTTGCGCCTGGTCGACGCGCGCTTCTACCACCTGGACACCTGCTTCTGCCCGCTGCGCGACGGCTACCTGCTGTACTACCCGGCCGCGTTCGACGCCGCCGCGCAGCAGGCGATCGCCCAGCACATCCCGGCCTCGCGACGCATCGCCGTTGGCGAGGCCGACGCCCTCGCCTTCGCCTGCAACGCGGTGGACCTGGACGACACCCTGCTGCTCAACCGCGCCTCGTCCGAACTGTGCGCCGCACTGGCCGCGATCGGCTACCGCGTGGTGCAGACCCCGCTGGACGAATTCCTCAAGGCCGGCGGCGCGGCCAAGTGCCTGACGCTGCGGCTGGACGAGTAAGCCGAAAGAGGCTCCAGCCAGACGCCTCCATGAGCCCCTCTCCCCCCGGGAGAGGGGTTGGGGTGAGGGTACGGCCGCCATGGAACGCCTGGCAGTAGCAAGCATTTTCGAGGCTTCGCCCGTACCCTCATCCGCCCCTTCGGTGCACCTTCTCCCGCAGGGAGAAGGGAAGCGCTCGCCGCTCTCCCCGGGAGAGAGGTTGGGGTGAGGGTGCGACACGCCGCATGACACAGCCGTCGCGCCGGGCAGCCCACGCCGCTACGAACCCCATCAGCACAGCCCAAGGACCGCATTGAGCACCTCGCGCCACAACTGCTCGAGGTCGATGCCACCACGACCGCCGAACAAGCGGGACAGGCTGTAGCCGATCGCGAAGACCGCATACGACAGCGTCAACACCACCATGGTCGCCTCGCCCCACCGCAGCAGCGCGGCGGCGACCAG